>NZ_SCND01000001.1:0-56739 GCF_005503585.1 Pseudomonas sp. 2VD | reverse complement strand
GGTTGGCCTGTACGCCGTAGTGCGTGGCGACCGCCTGCTTCAACCGCTCGCCGTTGGGATCGGGATACAGGCGCAGGTCGTCGTTGAGTTCCGCCTGCATCGCGGCGAGCGCCTGCGGCGACGGACCGTAGGGATTCTCGTTGGTGTTCAGCTTGACCAGCCGCGACAGCTTCGGCTGCTCGCCCGGCACATAGGGCACCAGGTCCTTGACGAAGGGACTCCAGAATTTGCTCATGCTCAGGCCTCCTTCTCGTCGAGGATGCGGTATTCGGCGCTGCGCGCGTGGGCGGTCAACGACTCGCCGCGAGCCAGCACCGAAGCGGTGCGACCGAGGACCGAAGCGCCCTCGGCCGAGCAGTTGATGATCGACGAACGCTTCTGGAAGTCATATACCCCCAGCGGCGAAGAGAAACGCGCGGTACCGGAGGTCGGCAGCACGTGGTTCGGGCCGGCGCAGTAGTCGCCCAGGGCCTCGGCAGTGTAGCGGCCCATGAAGATCGCGCCGGCATGGCGGATCTCCGGCAGCCAGCTTTCCGGATCGGCCACCGACAGCTCCAGGTGTTCCGGGGCGATGCGGTTGGCCACCGCACAGGCCTGGGCCTGGTCGGCGACCTGGATCAGCGCGCCGCGCCCCTCCAGGGAGGTGCGGATGATCTCGGCGCGCTCCATGGTCGGCAGCAGGCGAGCGATGCTGTCCGCGACGCGGTCCAGGAACGCCGCGTCCGGACTGACCAGGATCGACTGGGCGTCTTCGTCGTGTTCGGCCTGGGAGAACAGGTCCATGGCGATCCAGTCGGGATCGGTCTGGCCATCGCAGACCACGAGGATTTCCGAGGGACCGGCGATCATGTCGATGCCGACCTGGCCGAACACGTGACGCTTGGCGGTGGCCACGTAGATGTTGCCGGGGCCGACGATCTTGTCCACCCGCGGCACGCTTTCGGTGCCGTAGGCCAACGCGGCCACGGCCTGTGCCCCGCCGATGGTGAAGACACGGTCGACACCGGCGATGCAGGCGGCGGCGAGGACGATCTCGTTGATCTCGCCGCGCGGGGTCGGTACGACCATGACCACTTCGGACACCCCGGCGACCTTGGCCGGGATCGCGTTCATCAGCACCGAGGACGGGTAGGACGCCTTGCCGCCCGGCACATAGAGCCCGGCGCGGTCCAGCGGGGTGACCTGCTGGCCGAGCACCGTGCCGTCGGTCTCGGTGTAGCGCCAGGAACCCTGCTTCTGCTTCTCGTGGTAGCTGCGCACGCGCTCGGCGGCGACTTCCAGGGCTTCGCGCTGGGCTACGGTGATACGGGTGAGAGCTAGCTCCAGGCGCTCGCGCGGCAGGATCAGGTCGGCCATCGAGGCGGCCTGGAGACCGTCGAAGCGCTGGGTGAACTCGACCACGGCGGCGTCGCCACGGCTGCGTACGGCGGCGATGATGTCGAGGACGCGCTGGTTGACCGAATCGTCGGAGACACTTTCCCAGCTCAGCAGATGATCCAGATGACGCCCGAAGTCCGGATCAGCGGCATTGAGTCGACGGATAGCGAAGGGAGCGGTCATAGCGAGCCTCTTTTATGGATGGCGTTGTCTCGGGCGCCGCTAGACTACCAAGCCCACCGTGCGGGCACCCGAGAAAATTTGGCTATGACACGGATAGGCAGGTGCGGCGCGGAGCCGCACGGGTATCAGTGACGGTGTCGCGCCTCGACGGCGTCGCGCAGGGTATCGATCAGCGACTGGATGCGACCGTGCTGCATCTTCATCGAGGCCTTGTTGACCACCAGGCGCGAGCTGATCGTGGCGATCAGCTCCTGGGGCTCCAGGCCGTTGGCGCGCAGGGTGTTGCCGGTATCCACGACGTCGATGATCTTGTCGGCGAGACCGACCAGCGGCGCCAGCTCCATCGAGCCGTACAGCTTGATCACGTCGACCTGGCGGCCCTGCTCGGCGTAGTAGCGCTTGGCGACATTGACGAACTTGGTGGCCACCCGCAGGCGTCCCTTGGGTTCAGGCGCGCCAATGGCGCCGGCGGTCATCAGCTTGCAGTTGGCGATACGCAGGTCCAGCGGTTCGTAGAGTCCCTGGCCGCCGTACTCCATCAGCACGTCCTTGCCGGCCACGCCGAGATCGGCGGCGCCATGCTCGACATAGGTCGGCACGTCGGTGGCGCGCACGATGAGCAGGCGCACATCGGGCAGGGACGTCGGGATGATCAGCTTGCGGCTCTTGTCCGGGTTCTCCGACGGCACGATGCCCGCCGCTGCGAGCAGCGGCAGGGTATCGTCGAGAATCCGGCCCTTGGACAAGGCGATGGTCAGCATTTGCGCGACAGCCTCCGCTAGCCCGGTACGCGGCGGATCTTGGCGCCGAGCAGCTGGAGTTTCTCTTCGATGCACTCGTAGCCACGGTCGATGTGGTAGATGCGATCGATCAGGGTGTCGCCCTCGGCCACCAGGCCGGCGATCACCAGGCTCGCGGATGCGCGCAGGTCGGTCGCCATGACCGGAGCGCCCTTGAGCTTGGGTACGCCGGTGACGATGGCGGTGTTGCCTTCGACGAGGATCTGCGCACCCATGCGGTTCATTTCGTAAACATGCATGAAGCGGTTCTCGAAGACCGTCTCGATGACCGCGCCGGTGCCTTCGGCAACCGCGTTCATGGAGATGAACTGGGCCTGCATGTCGGTGGGGAACGCCGGGTACGGCGCGGTACGCACGTTGACCGCCTTCGGCCGGTTGCCCTTCATGTCCAGCTCGATCCAGTTGCTGCCGGTGCTGATGTGAGCACCGGCCTCTTCCAGCTTCTGCAGGACCGCCTCGAGGATGGTCGGATCGGTATCCTTCAACTTCACCCGGCCGCCGGTCGCGGCCGCGGCCACCAGGTAGGTGCCGGTCTCGATACGGTCGGGCAGTACGTCGTAGCGAGCGCCGCCGAGGCGCTTCACACCTTCGATGACGATGGTATCGGAGCCAGCGCCCTGGACGTTGGCGCCCATGGCGTTCAGGCAGTTGGCCAGGTCGACCACCTCCGGCTCGCGAGCGGCGTTCTGCAGCACGGTGCGGCCGTTGGCCAGCGCGGCGGCCATCATCAGGTTCTCGGTGCCGGTCACGCTGACGGTATCGAAGAAGAAGTGACCGCCACGCAGGCCGCCGGCCGGCGCCTTGGCCTTGATGTAGCCGCCTTCGACCTCGATCTGCGCGCCCATGGCCTCGAGACCGCGGATATGCAGGTCGACCGGACGCGAACCGATCGCGCAACCGCCCGGCAGGGCCACTTCGGCCTCGCCGAAGCGCGCTAGCATCGGGCCCAGCACCAGGATCGAGGCACGCATGGTCTTCACCAGTTCATACGGCGCGACCAGGGTCTTGATGCTGCTGGCATCGACTTCGACGTTGAGCTTCTCGTCGATGATCGGCTGCACGCCCATGCGGCCGAACAGTTCGATCATGGTGGTAATGTCGTGCAGGTGCGGCAGGTTGCAGACGGTGACCGGAGTATCGGCCAGCAGGGTCGCGGCCAGGATCGGCAACGCCGAGTTCTTCGCGCCGGAAATGCGGATTTCGCCATCGAGGCGGTTACCGCCGGTAATAATCAGTTTATCCATTGCAATGATCCCCCGTGGGCTCAGGAACGCTCGGCCCAGGCGGCGCGGCTGAAGAATTTCATGGTGACGGCATGGATGCTGCCATCGGCGATCCAGGCGTTCAAATGGGCGTAGACCTGCTGCTGACGCTTGACCGGGCTCTGGCCGGCCAGTTCGTCGCTGATCAGATTCAGTTGGAAATTGCACCCTTCGCCCTCGACTTCCACCTGGGTGCCGGGGAGTTTTTCCTGGAGAAGGCTCTTAACGTCTTCGGCCTGCATGCTCAACCTCAATCGGGCGCCCTACGCGCACGGTCGGCCATCATACAAAAAAGCCCTCCGCCTGCGAACCCCAGGAAGGGACGCGCAGACGGAGGGCCGCTCGTTCCGCCGGCCGGTCATTCCTGCAGAGGCAGGATCTCCAGAAGGCTGCTGACCTTGGCAATCTCCCGCATGTCGTCCGGCAAGGCCCTGACGCTCAGGACCTTGCCGGCCTTGCGTGCGTCGCGCATGAAGGCCAGCAACAGGGAAATGCCCACGCTGCTGGAGCGCTCCACCGCCGAGCAGTCGACGACCAGTTCCGCCGCCTGGCTGGCGCGGATCAGCCGACCGCCCTGCTCGCGCAACGCCGGCCCGCTGCTGTAGTCGAGCACGCCGGCGAGCTGCAGTTCGCCGGCCGCGCCTTCGCGCAGGCTGGCCTGGCTCATTTCGCCCCGGCCTCTTCCGCTTTCGCGGTTTCCTTGGCCTTGGCGACCACCTCACCCCAGCCGGCGATGGTCTTCTCGAGGTCGTTGCGGTTCTTCTGCATGGTGTCGGCGAACTGGTCGCGGAACAGCTTGCCGATGTTGATGCCGTTGATGATCACGTTGCGGACCTTCCAGCCACCGGCCAGGTTGGTCATGGTGTAGGAGACCGGGTAAACCGTGCCCTTGCTGTCACGGATTTCCATGTTGACGCTGGCGCGATCGTCGCTCGGCTTGGCCGAGCTAGGCAGCACGCGGATGTCCTGGTTGTCGTATTCGAGCAGCGCGTTGCCGTAGAACTGCATCAGGCTGTTCTTGAACACTTCCTCGAAGCGCTTGATCTGCTCGGGTGAGGCCTGGCGCGAATACTTGACGGTCATCACGCTCTTGGCGATGCCCTCGGCATCGACCACCGGCCCGAGGATACGGTCGAGAGTGGCGTAGAGCTTTTGCGGATCGGCCTTGTAGGCGGCCTTGTTGGCCTTGATGTCAGAAAGCAGTTCGTCGACCGTGCCCTGCACCACCTGTTGCGGGGTCGGCGCCGCCATGGAAAGCAGCGGGAAAGCCGCCAGGAACACCAGCAGGCCGCGACGCAGAAGAGTCAGCATGGAAGAAAACCTCACTTTTTGGCTTCGTCTTTGTTAACCGAGTTCAGCAGGAACTTGCCGATCAGGTCTTCCAGCACCAGCGCCGACTGGGTGTCGTGGATGGTGCTGCCGTCCTTCAGAACGTCCTCGTCGCCGCCGACGCTGATGCCGATGTATTTCTCGCCCAGCAGGCCGGCGGTCAGGATCGACGCCGTGGAATCGACCGGCAGGTTGTTCACGTTCTGGTTGATCTCCATGGTCACGCGACCAGTGTAGCTGTCGCGATCCAGGTCGACCGCCGTCACCTTGCCGATCGTCACGCCGGCCAGGGTGACCTTGCCGCGCACGGTAACACCGGCGATGTTGTCGAAGTAGGCGTAGACCTTGTAGGTATCGCCGGCGTTGCCCACGCTCAGGCCGCTGACCCGCAGGGCCAGCAGCAACAGGGCCAGCAGGCCGGCCAGGAGGAACAGGCCGACACCGATTTCCAGGGTGCGGGTTTGCATTCAGAAATCTCCAAACATCAAAGCAGTCAGAATGAAGTCGAGCCCCAGCACCGCCAGGGAGGCATAGACCACGGTCCGAGTCGTCGCCCGGCTGATTCCTTCCGAGGTCGGCTCGCAGTCGTAGCCTTGGTAGACCGCGATCCAGGTCACCACGAAGGCGAATACGATACTTTTGATCACGCCGTTGAGCACATCCTCGGTGAACTGCACGCTGTTCTGCATGTTCGCCCAGAACGACCCCTCGTATACGCCCAGCCAGTCGACCGCGACCATCGCCCCGCCCCAGATGCCGACCACGCTGAAGATCGCGGCGAGCAGCGGCATGGAGATGAAACCGGCCCACAGGCGCGGCGCGACGATGTACTTGAGCGGGTCGACACCGATCATTTCCAGGCTGGAAAGCTGTTCGGTGGCCTTCATGTTGCCGATTTCCGCGGTAAGCGCAGAGCCGGCACGGCCGGCGAACAGCAGGCCGGTCACCACCGGCCCCAGTTCGCGCAGCAGGGTCAGGGCCACCATCTGCCCGACCGCCTGCTCGGAACCATAGGAAATCAGGATGTTGTAGCCCTGCAGGGCCAGCACCATGCCAATGAACAGGCCCGAGACGACGATGATCGCCAGCGACAGCACGCCTACCGAGTAGAGTTGCTTCACCAGCAGGTGCAAACCGGTGCCTGGCGTGCGCCGGCCGAGCAGGGCGTGACCGAGGAACAGGGTCGAGCGGCCGAGCGCGGCGACCACGTCCAGGCCGGCGCGGCCGAACAGGCGGATACGTTCGAGGGGAGAGACTCTACGCATCAGCGCTCTCCCAGCAGGTCGGCCCGGTAGTCGCGGGCCGGATAATGGAACGGAACGGGACCATCCGGGATTCCCTTGACGAACTGGCGGATACGAGGATCGTCGGTTTCCTTGAGGACGTCCGGCGTCCCGTGGCCAAGTACCCGGCCGTCGCCGACGATATAGATGTAGTCGGCGATGCTGGCGGTCTCGGCCAGGTCATGGGAAACCACGATGCTGGTGATGCCGAGGGCATCGTTGAGCAGGCGGATCAGGCGCACCAGGACGCCCATGGCGATCGGATCCTGCCCCACGAACGGCTCGTCGTAGAGCAGGATCTGCGGGTCCAGGGCGATCGCCCGGGCCAGGGCGACGCGGCGCTTCATGCCGCCGGAAAGCTCGTCCGGCATCAGTTCCACGGCGCCGCGCAGGCCGACGGCCTGAAGCTTCATCAGGACGATGTCGCGGATCATCTCTTCCGGCAGCTGGGTATGCACGCGCAGCGGAAACGCGACGTTCTCGAAGACGTCGAGATCGGTGAACAGCGCCCCGCTCTGGAACAGCACGCCGAACTGCTTGCGCATGTCGAACAGGTCGCCGCGCGAAAGCTGCGGCAGGTTCTGCCCGTTGACCCAGACCTCCCCCTTCGAAGGACGCAACTGGGAGGCGATCAGCCGCAGCAACGTGGTCTTGCCGCAACCGGACGGGCCCATGATGCCGGTCACCTTTCCGCGCGGGATACGCACATCGATGTTGTCGAAAATCGCCCGCGATCCGCGCTTGAAGGTCAGGCCCTTCAACTCGACCGCGTAGGCACTATCGGTGCTCATCAGGACTCCTTGCGATGCGACCCGTCCATGCTGGACGCCTTGCCCCGTTGCAAAGGCACGCATCCCGGAGGGGTCGAATGGGCGCGGACTATAGCACTGCGGCGGGTTCTGGCCCAAGGCCTGGCACCGTGCCGTTCAGCTTGGATTCAGCTTGTTCGGAGCGTTCTCTCAGCCCTTTAGGACATATCGCACACTTCAGGTTCACTACGGACAGAAAAAAATCGCGTCGACGTCGAATATATCGACATTTATGCAGTCATAGCGCGGAGTGCAGATAACGGCGGCGTAACAGAGCATTGCAGTCCATACAACATTGCGCCGCGGGGGATGCGGACCGACTTCACAGCATGGCTGGTGTAAGCGGGACACGCTTTCCCGTTATAATCCCGCCTTTAATCCAGGCGCCACATTCGTTGAACATGAGCCAGAACCTCGATTTCATCCATTCCGCCCAGCGCACCATCGGCCTCGAGCGCGACGCGGTAGACAGCCTGCTGGCGCGGATTGGCGACGATTTCGTCAAGGCCTGCGAACTGCTGCTGGCCGGCAAGGGCCGGGTCGTCGTCGTCGGCATGGGCAAGTCCGGTCACATCGGCAAGAAGATCGCCGCTACCCTGGCCAGCACCGGCACCCCCTCCTTCTTCGTGCATCCGGCCGAGGCCAGCCACGGCGACATGGGCATGATCACCAAGGACGACGTGGTCCTCGCCCTGTCCAACTCCGGCTCGACTGCCGAAATCGTCACCCTGTTGCCTCTGATCAAGCGCCTGGGCATCACCCTGATCAGCATGACCGGCAACCCCGAGTCGCCCCTGGCCAAGGCTGCGGAAGTGAACCTGGACGCCAGTGTCGGCCAGGAAGCCTGTCCACTGAACCTGGCCCCGACCTCCTCCACCACCGTAACCCTGGTCCTCGGCGACGCCCTGGCGATCGCCCTGCTCGAAGCCCGCGGCTTTACCGCGGAAGACTTCGCCTTCTCGCACCCGGGCGGTGCGCTGGGCCGCCGACTGCTGCTGAAGGTGGAAGACGTCATGCACGTCGGCGAAGGGCTGCCGCAGGTGCTGCTCGGCACCTCGCTGACCGGCGCGCTGATGGAAATGACCCGCAAGGGCCTGGGCATGACCGTAGTGCTCGACGAACATGGCAAGCTTGCCGGCATTTTCACCGATGGCGACCTGCGTCGCGCCCTGGATCGGGGCATCGACGTCCGCCAGGTCACCATCGACCAGGTGATGACCGTCCACGGCAAAACCGTCCGCGCCGAGATTCTCGCCGCGGAAGCCCTGAAGATCATGGAAGACAACAAGATCGGCGCACTGGTGGTGGTCGACGCGGACGACCGTCCGGTCGGCGCCCTGAACATGCACGACCTGTTGCGCGCAGGAGTGATGTAATGAGCGATACCCATTCGGCCGCGGAACTCCCGGTCCGGGCCCGCCGGATACGCCTGGCGATCTTCGACGTCGACGGCGTGCTGACCGACGGCAAGCTGTATTTCCTCGTCGACGGCAGCGAGTTCAAGACCTTCAACACCCTGGACGGACATGGCATCAAGATGCTCATCGCCTCCGGCGTGCGCACCGCCATCATCACCGGCCGCGACACTCCGGTGGTCGAACGGCGCGCGCGCAACCTGGGCATCCAGCACCTCTATCAGGGCCGGGAAGACAAGCTCGCCGTCCTCGACGAACTTCTCGGCGAACTCGGACTAGGCTATGAGCAAGTCGCCTACCTTGGCGACGACCTGCCCGATCTGCCGGTGATCCGCCGCGTCGGCCTGGGCATGGCGGTAGCCAGTGCCGACCCGTTCGTGCGCCAGCATGCCCATGGCGTCACCGCGGCCCGCGGCGGCGAAGGCGCCGCCCGCGAGTTCTGCGAACTGATCATGCGCGCCCAGGGTACGCTCGAAGCCGCCCAGGGCGCCTATCTGTAGAGCCGACCATGCCGAAGACACTACGCCAGAAACTGCTGCTCGCCCTGATCGCCCTGTTGCTGATCGTCGCGGGCTACTACTGGAACGTCGGGCTCGAGCTGTTCAACGAACAGCCGACCCGCCCCGGCCAGGACAACACCATCGACTACTATGCCGAGAATGCCCATAGCCTCCAGTACCAGGAGGACGGCAGCCTCGACTACGAGATGACCGCGGTGAAGCTGGAGCACCAGAAAGCCACGGACATCACTTTCGTCACCACCCCCGACCTGCTGCTCTTCCGTGGCAACGTGCAACCCTGGCACATCCAGAGCGCCCGCGCCGAAGTCGGACCGAAAGGCAAGGAGGTCGAACTCATCGACGACGTGCGCGTCGCACGTACCGATGCCAAGGGCCAACCAAGCATCCTGACCACCACTCGGCTGACCGTATTCCCCGACAAGAATTATGCACAGACCGAGCAAGCCGTTAAAATCGACGCGGCCAATGGAGTGACGACGGCTGTTGGAATGAAAGCGTATCTGAAAGACAGCCGGATGCACCTGCTGTCCAACGTAAGAGGTCAGCATGAGGTTCGTTAATACCCTCCCCCTTATTTTCGGTCTGACTGCCGCCCTCGGCAGCTCCATGGCCTTGGCCCTGCCTTCGGACCGCGAACAACCGATCCGCGTCCAGGCCGACAGCGCCGAACTGGACGACAAGCAGGGCGTCGCGGTCTACCGCGGCGACGTCGTGGTGACCCAGGGCAGCACCAAGCTGACCGGCAACACCGTGACCCTGAAACAGGACAAGAACGGCGACATCGAGGTCGTGACCTCGGTCGGCAAGCCTGCCTACTACGAGCAGAAACCCGCTCCGGACAAGGACGTGACCAAGGCCTATGGCCTGACCATCCAGTACTTCGTCACGCAGAACCGGGTCGTGCTGATCGACCAGGCCAAGGTGATCCAGGAAGGCAACACCTTCGAAGGCGAGAAGATCGTCTATGACACCCAGCGCCAGATCGTCAACGCGGGTCGTGCCACCGGCTCCCAGGTGACCAGCCCGCGCCCGCGCATCGACATGGTCATCCAGCCGAAGAAAAAGGCCCAGTAATGGCAACGCTCAAAGCCCAGCACCTGGCCAAAAGCTATAAAGGCCGGCAAGTCGTCCGCGACGTCAGCATGTCCATCGATAGCGGGCAGATCGTCGGCCTGCTCGGTCCGAACGGTGCCGGCAAGACCACCTGCTTCTACATGATCGTCGGCCTGGTCCAGGCCGACCAGGGCGTGGTCCGCATCGACGAGCAGAACGTCACCCACCTGCCGATGCACGGGCGCGCCCGGGCCGGCATCGGCTACCTGCCGCAGGAAGCCTCGATCTTCCGCAAGCTGTCGGTATCCGACAACATCATGGCGATCCTCGAGACCCGCAGCGACCTCGATCGCAACGGTCGCAAGGAAGCCCTGGAAGGCCTGCTGCAGGAATTCCACATCCACCACATCCGCGACAACCTCGGCATGAGCCTGTCCGGCGGCGAACGACGCCGGGTGGAAATCGCCCGCGCCCTGGCCAGCGCGCCGAAATTCATCCTCCTCGACGAGCCCTTCGCCGGCGTGGACCCGATCTCGGTCGGCGACATCAAGCAGATCATCCATCACCTCAAGGCGAAGGGTATCGGCATCCTCATCACCGACCACAACGTCCGCGAGACCCTGGACATCTGTGAAACGGCGTATATCGTCAATGATGGGCAGTTGATCGCGGAGGGGGATGCCGAGAGCATCCTCGCCAACGACCTGGTCAAGGAAGTCTACCTGGGGCACGAGTTCCGCCTCTGAAGAAATCTCCTAGCGCGCCCTCCGGCCTCGCCGGAGCGGTTCCGCTCGCCCGCGGTTTCGCAACCACGAGTGCCGCCTGGAGCGGATGATTTATTCAGAGCAACCCTAGGCAAAGTACGAAAATTCAGGCATATAATTTGCTTCCTGGCGGTGCCGCCACCTCGGCACCCGTAGTAGTGGATGGTGCCATCCGGTACCAGCGAATAAGGTACTAAGCCCTCAGCCATGAAACCATCGCTAGTCCTCAAGATGGGCCAGCAGCTGACGATGACGCCGCAGCTGCAACAGGCCATACGCCTCCTCCAGCTATCCACCCTGGACCTCCAGCAGGAAATCCAGGAAGCGCTGGAATCCAATCCCATGCTCGAACGCCAGGAAGACGGCGACGATTTCGACAACAGCGACCCTCTCGCCGATGGCGCCGAACAGGCGGCCAGCGCGCCCCAGGAGAGCCCTCTCCAGGAAAGCGCCACGCCCAGCGTCGAAAGCCTCGACGACGACCAGTGGAGCGAACGCATACCCAGCGAGTTGCCGGTGGATACCGCCTGGGAAGACATCTACCAGACCAGCGCCAGCAGCCTGCCCAGCAACGACGATGACGAATGGGACTTCACCGCGCGCACCAGCAGCGGCGAGAGCCTGCACAGCCACCTGCTCTGGCAGGTCAACCTGGCACCGATGTCGGACACCGATCGGATGATCGCGGTGACCATCATCGATAGCATCAACAACGATGGCTATCTCGAAGAGTCCCTCGAAGAAATCCTCGCCGCCATCGATCCGGAACTGGACGTCGAACTCGACGAAGTGGAAGTCGTGCTGCGCCGCATCCAGCAACTGGAACCTGCTGGCATCGGCGCCCGCAACCTGCGCGAGTGCCTGCTGCTGCAACTGCGCCAGTTGCCGTCCACCACGCCCTGGCTGAACGAAGCGCTGCGCCTGGTATCCGACTACCTCGACCTGCTCGGCGGCCGCGACTACAGCCAATTGATGCGGCGCATGAAGCTCAAGGAAGACGAACTGCGCCAGGTCATCGAGCTGATCCAGTGCCTGCATCCCCGGCCCGGTTCGCAGATCGAATCGAGCGAAGCCGAATACATCGTCCCCGACGTCATCGTGCGCAAGGACAACGAGCGCTGGCTGGTCGAGCTGAACCAGGAGGCGATGCCGCGCCTGCGCGTCAACGCCACCTACGCCGGCATGGTCCGCCGCGCCGACAGCAGCGCCGACAATACCTTCATGCGCAACCAGTTGCAGGAAGCCCGCTGGTTCATCAAGAGCCTGCAGAGCCGCAACGAAACGCTGATGAAGGTCGCCACCCAGATCGTCGAGCACCAGCGCGGTTTCCTCGACTACGGCGAAGAAGCCATGAAGCCGCTGGTCCTGCACGACATCGCCGAAGCGGTGGGCATGCACGAATCGACCATTTCGCGGGTCACCACGCAGAAATACATGCATACGCCGCGCGGCATTTTCGAGCTGAAATATTTCTTTTCAAGTCACGTCAGTACCGCTGAAGGCGGGGAATGCTCGTCCACCGCGATCCGCGCGATCATCAAGAAACTGGTGGCCGCGGAAAATGCGAAAAAGCCATTGAGCGACAGCAAGATCGCTGGTTTACTGGAGGCACAGGGCATTCAAGTGGCTCGCCGCACCGTCGCCAAATACCGCGAATCCCTGGGCATAGCCCCTTCGAGCGAGCGCAAGCGACTGGTGTGACGTTGATCCACGCCAAGGTGTTCCGGAGGCAGGTTGCTAACCTGCCACTTACACACGGGCAACAAGGAGAACGCGGTATGCAAGTCAACATCAGTGGCCATCAACTGGATGTGACCGACGCCCTGCGCGACTATGTCGGCGAGAAACTGAGCCGTCTGGAGCGCCATTTCGACAAGATCACCAATGTTCAGGTGATCATGGAGGTCGAGAAACTGAAGCAGAAGATCGAAGCCACCCTGCGCATCGCCGGTGGCGAGATCGTAGCCAATGCGGAACATGAGGACATGTACGCGGCCATCGACCTGCTGATCGACAAACTCGACCGTCAACTGATCAAACACAAAGAGAAGTATCTCGAACGGCAGCAAGGCGTAGGCGCCCGCTGATCTCCCCTCCCCTATGATCCGACTTGAGCAAATCCTGACCCCCGGCCGTTCCCTCGTGAACGTGCCGGGCGGCAGCAAGAAACGCGTACTCGAACAAATCGCCAACCTGGTAGCCAGGGAGCTGCCGGAGTTCGACGCCCAGACCATCTTCGAAAACCTGGTGGCCCGGGAAAAACTCGGCTCCACCGGCTTCGGCAATGGCATCGCCATTCCGCACTGCCGCCTGTCTGGCTGCCAGAGCCCCATCAGCGCCGTGCTGCACCTGGATGCTCCCGTGGACTTCGACGCGCTGGACGGCGCGCCGGTCGACCTGCTCTTCGTCTTGCTGGTACCGGAGGCCGCGACCGAAGAACATCTCGAACTGCTCCGGCAGATCGCCGCCATGCTCGACCGTGCCGACGTACGCGACCGCCTGCGCAGCGCTCCCACTGCCGAAGCGCTTTATCAGATCGTGGTAGACGTACAGAACGGGCAATGACATGCGCCTGATCATCGTCAGCGGCCGCTCGGGCTCGGGCAAGAGCACCGCCCTGAACGTCCTCGAAGACAACGGCTTCTATTGCATCGACAACCTTCCCGCCAGCCTGCTTCCCGACCTGGCGCAGCGCGCCCTGTTGCACACGGAGCTACTGCAGCCACAGGTGGCGGTGTCGATCGACGCCCGCAACCTGCCCAGCCAGTTGCAGCGCTTCCCCGAACTGTTGCAGGAAGTGCGGGACAACCACATCAACTGCGATGTGCTGTATCTCGACGCCGACGACGAGACGCTGCTCAAACGATTCTCGGAAACCCGCCGGCGCCACCCGCTGACCACCGACACCCGTTCGCTGGCGGAGGCGATTGGCGACGAGAGCCAATTGCTCGGACCGATCGCCGACCTCGCCGACCTGAAGCTGGACACCACCAGCCTCAACCTCTATCAGTTGCGCGACACCATCAAACTGCGCCTGTTGAACAAGCCGGAACCCGGCACCGCGTTCCTCGTCGAATCCTTTGGCTTCAAGCGCGGCATGCCAGTCGACGCCGACCTGGTGTTCGATGTGCGCTGCCTGCCGAACCCCTACTGGAAGCCCGAGTTGCGCGATCATTCGGGGCTGGAGCCGGAAGTCCGCGAGTATCTGGCCGCCCAGCCGGACGTCGAGGAAATGTACCAGGACATCGTCGGCTACCTGAACAAATGGTTGCCGCGCTTCGCCGCCAGTAACCGCTCATATGTAACAGTTGCGATAGGCTGTACCGGCGGGCACCATCGTTCGGTCTACCTCGCCGAGCGGATTGGCGCTGCACTCAGGGATTCCCTGAAGAACGTGCAGATTCGCCACCGCGATCTCAGCAGCTAGCCCATAACAAGAAGGACAGACTCCCCAAGATGCCAGCCCTCGAGATCACCATCATCAACAAGCTCGGCCTGCACGCCCGCGCGGCGGCCAAGTTCGTCGGCGTCGCGGGGCGCTACCCTTGCCAGGTCCGGGTCGGCCGCAATCCTGAAAGCTGCGTCGACGGCAAGAGCATCATGGCCGTGATGATGCTGGCTGCCGGCAAGGGCACCAACCTGCACCTGCATACCGAAGGCGAACAGGAAGACGAGGCGTTGAACGCGCTGGTCGAACTGATCAACAACCGTTTCGACGAAGGCGAGTAGCCTCTTCCCAGCGACAACGAAAAAGCCGCCAACTGGCGGCTTTTCCTTTCCGGCGATTGCGGCCGGCGTCAATTCAGCGCGGGTCGGATGAGTCCCCTAGCCCAGCGCGGTATCCAGCACCATCATCAGGCAGAAGCCGAACACCAGGCCCAGCGTAGCCTCGGCGGCATGTCCCTGGCGGTGGGACTCGGGAATGATCTCGTGGGTGACCACGAAGAGCATCGCTCCCGCCGCGGCGGCCAGCCCCCAGGGCAGGAGCAGCGCGGAGAGGCCGACCAGCCAGGCGCAGAGCACCGCGAACAGCGGCTCGACCAGGCCCGACGCGGCACCGACCAGCATCGCCTTGAAACGCGACATACCGACTCCGGCCAGCACCAGCGCCACCACCAGCCCTTCCGGCACATCCTGCAGAGCGATGCCCAGGGCGAGGCCGTTGGCCTCGTCCAGGCCGGCACCGGCCGACACGCCAACCGCCATGCCTTCGGGGATGTTGTGCAGGACGATGGCCGTGACGAATAGCAGGATGCGCGGGGGAATGCCACCGGACAGTGGCGCGCCCTCGCAACCGGGATGGACGTCCGGCATCAGCCGGCCGAGGATGAACAGCCCCATCACGCCGACCGCCAGGCCGAAACTGACCAGGAACCCCGCGCCGAACTTCGAGTAGCCGAGGTCGCCGGCCGCGGATAGCGCCGGCATGATCAGCGAGAAGGCCGTCGCCGAGAGCATCACGCCGGCACCGAAGCCCAGCAGCGCATCCGACAGGCGCGCCGGCATGGTCTTCACCACCAGCACCGGCATCGCCCCGAGAGCGGTACCGAAGGCGCAGAGCAGGCCGCCTTTCAACGCCAGCACGATGGGCGCCGGCAGGTTGAGCTCGGCCAGCAACAGCGCGTGGCGGCCGAGCAGGTAGCCGCCGCCGATGAAGATCAGCAGGCCCAGCAGGTTGCGCAGCGTCCGCCCGTTACCTTCGGCGATGCCATGGAGCAACGCCTTCATCGCTGCACCGCCAGGCTGCCGGCCAGCCATCTCGCATCACGGGTAACACTAGGCCAGGGCTTGCGCATAGCGACGCGCGACCTCCCGCCAGTCGATCACGTTGTAGAAAGCGCCGATGTATTCCGGGCGGCGGTTCTGGTACTTCAGGTAATAGGCGTGCTCCCATACGTCCAGGCCGAGGATCGGCGTATTGCCGTTCATCAGCGGGCTGTCCTGGTTACCGCTGCTCTCCACCAGCAAGCTGCCCTGGGGAGTCACGCTGAGCCAAGCCCAGCCGCTGCCGAAGCGGGTCAGCGCAGCCTTGGTGAACGCATCCTTGAACGCCTCGAAGCCCCCGAGCTGCTCATCGATGGCCCGCCCCAGGTCGCCATCGGGACGGCCACCGCCCTGGGGCGACATCACGGTCCAGAACAGCGAGTGGTTGGCATGCCCACCGCCATTGTTGACAACCGGGGTGCGCAGCTTCTCCGGCAGACCAGCCAGTTGCCGCAGCAGGCTTTCCACCGGCTGCTCGGCATAGGGCGTGCCTTCCAGCGCGGCGTTCAGGTTGTTCACGTAGGTCTGGTGGTGCTTGCTGTGGTGGATCTCCATGGTCAGCGCATCGATGTGCGGTTCCAGGGCATCGTAGGCGTAGGGCAAGGGCGGCAAGGCGTGGGGCATGGAAACTCTCCGTCAGTGATAGCGAAGTGAGGGGGGCGGAGCGAGGAACTCGGGTCGGACCTCCGCGTTCGGCGGTCCCTTGAGTAGGCGCTCGGTGCGCGGATAGGCACCGTGTTCGCCGATGAACGACAGCAGTTCGACATAGGTGCGCCGGCTGTGATGCTGGGCCGCCTGGCGCAGGGCCAGCGGCAGCTTCTGGTCGGCGCTGACACGCAACAGGCGCTCGTGGCAGGCGCAGAGGTATTCGGCGGTCTCCTCCGGTTGCTCCAGTTGCAGGTGCAAGTCGGCCAGGTTGTGATGGGAAATGACGAACGCCATCACCGCCTCGTCGGCGTCGCCCCAGCGTTCCAGCAGCACCTGGGCCAGGGCCAGGGCATGGAGGTAGTGCTCACGCGCATCGATCAATGCGCCGGTGACGAAACAGCGGTTGCCCTGTTCGATCGTTCGTTGCCAATGACGCATGGCGGTACCTCCAGTGGTGGGGCGGCCTCAGAGGCCGCCAGCCGTGAGTTTTTCCGGATCCAGCAACACCTCCAGGCGCGCACGGTCCAGATCGGTGTTTTCCAGCGCCACATCGATGATCGGCCGTCCCTCGCGATAGGCCTGCTTGGCGATTTCCGCAGCCTTCTGGTAGCCGATGATCGGGTTCAGCGCAGTGACCAGGATCGGGTTGCGCGCCAACGCCTCGCTGAGCTTGCCCTGGTTGACCTTGAAGCTGGCGATGGCCTTGTCCGCCAGCAGCCGGCTGACGTTGGCCAGCAACTGGATGCTGTGCAACAGGTTGTCCGCCACCAGCGGCAGCATCACGTTCAGTTCGAAGTTGCCCGATTGGCCGGCGACGGCAATGGCGGCGTCATTGCCGATCACCTGGGCGGCGACCATCGCGCTGGCCTCCGGGATCACCGGGTTGACCTTGCCGGGCATGATCGAGGAGCCTGGTTGCAGCGCTTCCAGCTCGATCTCGCCGAGCCCGGCAAGCGGCCCGGAGTTCATCCAGCGCAGGTCGTTGGCCAGCTTCATCAGGGTCACGGCCAGGGTCTTCAACTGGCCGGACGCAGCGACCGCCGTGTCCTGCGAACCGATCAGGGCGAAGAAGTCGTCGCCGGGGCGGAACGCCAACCCGGTCAGGTCGTTCAGCTCCTGGCTGAAACGTTCGGCGAACCGCGGATGGGCGTTGATCCCGGTGCCCACCGCGGTGCCGCCCTGTGCCAACTGCTGCAAGGCAGGAAGTACGCTCTCGATGTGCACGCCAGCCTGTCGCACCTGCTGCGCCCAGCCACCGAGCACCTGGCTCATGCGTACCGGCATCGCATCCATCAGGTGGGTGCGGCCGGTCTTCACATAGGCATGCACTTCGCCGGCCTTGCTCTGGATAGTCTGCTCCAGGTGGCGCAGCGCCGGCAGCAGGCGTTCGCTGATCTCGAGGGCGGCACTGATGTGGATGGTCGAGGGGATGATGTCGTTGCTGCTCTGCCCGCAGTTCACATGGTCGTTCGGATTGACCTTGCCGCCCAGGCGGCGACTGGCCAGGGTCGCCACCACTTCGTTGGCGTTCATGTTGGAACTGGTGCCGGAGCCGGTCTGGAACACATCCACCGGGAAATGCTGCATGAAATCCTCTTGCAGCAACTGCAGGCAGGTCTCGGCGATCGCCTCGCCCATCGGTGCATCCAGTTGCTGCAGGGAGACGTTCGCCCGCGCCGCCGCGGCCTTGGCCAGCAGCAGGGCGCGGACGAAGGCCTGGGGCATGCGCTGGCCGCTGACCGGGAAGTTGTTCACCGCGCGCTGGGTCTGGGCGCCATAGAGGGCGGTGGCCGGGACCGCCAGCTCGCCCATGCTGTCGCGTTCGATGCGGGTGTCAGTCATCTTGGTTTCCTTGTTGCGGGTGATCGAAGCTCATCGACGGCGCCAGGTCCTGCCTGGCCATTCGTACGGAGAGCTGGCGCAGCCGTCGCCGCTGGCTGCCGTTGGTGGTCAATCGCTGAAGTTCGCAGAGGGGCCGGTAGGCGTAGTCGAGGCAGAGGCTGCGCCAGTGCCAGGGCAATATCGGATCGCGACCGGTATCGAGCAGGAGGTTGTAGGCTTTCTCGAACAGCGGCCAGGCGGCCACACCTTCCCAACCGGCGAGATAGCGCGCCTCGCCGAGGTACTGGTCGAGCAGGCGCGGTTCGTCGGGATCGAGCGCGCAGCGGATCTGCGTGCCCAGCCAGTACCAGTGATCCAATGCTTGCGGGTCGTGCGCCTCGAAGGACATGGCAACCTCACCAGACGATAATGAGATTGATTATTGTTTTCTTCTTAGCAAAAGACAAGCATGGTCCCCATAGAGGCGGACAATCGAACAGGCGGAAACGAAAACGCCAGCGACGAGCGCTGGCGTTCTACAGAGGGAAACCCGGCCTCAGCGCCCGGCCACCATCATCGACTCGACCAGTACAGAACCGGTATGCAGGTTGCCGCGCCGTTCGATGTCCTTGCCGACCGCGACGATACGGCGGAACAGGTCGCGCAGGTTGGCGGCGATGGTGACTTCCTGGACCGGGAACTGGATCTCGCCGTTCTCAACCCAGTAGCCGGCGGCGCCGCGGGAATAATCGCCGGTCACCAGGTTGACGCCCTGCCCCATCAACTCGGTGACCAGCAGGCCACGCCCCATCCGGCGTATGAGAGCGGCCTGGTCCTCGTCGCCATGGCTGACGAACAGGTTATGCACGCCGCCGGCGTTGGCCGTGCTCGGCAGGCCGAGCTTGCGCCCGGAATAGGTGCCCAGGACATAGGACACCAGCTCGCCGTTCTCGACGAATGGCTTGGCGTAGGTGGCCAGGCCGTCGCTATCGAAGCTGGCGCTGCCGAGCGCGCCGACCAGGTGCGGCCGCTCGTCGATGCTCAGCCACTCGGGAAACAGGCGCTGGCCCAGCGCGCCTTCGAGGAAGGATGACTTGCGATACAGGCTGCCGCCTGAGATCGCCCCGAGGAAATGGCCGAACAGGCCAACAGCGATTTCCGGAGCGAACAGCACCGGCACTTCGGCGGTCTGCACCGGCCGCGCGCCCAGTCGGCTGGCGGCGCGCTCGGCGGCGCGCCGGCCGATCGACTCGGCGCTGGCCAAGGCCTCGCCACGGCGGTTGACGTCATACCAATAGTCACGCTGCATCTGTCCTTCGCCCTCGGCGATCATCACGCAGCTGAGGCTGTGCCGGGTGCTGGCGTAACCACCGATGAAACCGTGGCTGTTACCGTATACCCGGCAGCCCTGGTGGGTATTCAGGGTGGTGCCGTCGGCCTTGGTCACCCGCTTGTCGGCGGCGAACGCCGCTGCCTCGCAAGCCAGGGCACGTTCCACGGCCTGCTCGGGACTCAGACTCCATGGATGATAGAGGTCCAGCTCGGGCAACTCGCGGGCCATCAACGCGGCATCGGCGAGACCGGCGCATTCGTCCTCGGAGGTATGGCGGGCGATCGCCAGCGCCGCCGCCACCGTCTCGCGGATGGCCGCCTCGCCGGTCGCCGAGGTGCTCGCCGAACCCTTGCGCTGGCCTGCGTAGAGGGTGATGCCGAAACCTTGGTCACGGTTGAACTCGACGGTTTCCACCTCGCCCTGGCGCACGCTGGTGGACAGGCCCTGCTCCAGCGACACCGCCACTTCGCAGGCACTGGCGCCCTGGCGGCGGGCCTCGGCGATGATCTGCTCGACCTGCTCGCGAAGGTCCGGAAGCACGGAGGGACCGACTGCCGCGGCATGTAGACTCATCTGTTGACTCTCCTGTTGACGTGGCCGCCCACGCGGCCGGGCCGGACAAGCGGCCCCTGACTCGTTATCATGGCGGCGTTTTCCACTGGACCACCACCATGGCTGAATTTCACGACGACGACTCGCAATTCGAAGAGAAGAGCAAGTCGCAGATCAAACGCGAGCTGCATGCCCTGCAGGACCTCGGCGAGCGCCTGACCACCCTGCAACCGCAGTTGCTGGAGCGCCTGCCGCTCACCGACCCGCTACGCAAGGCGCTGCTCGAGGCGCCGAAGCACAAGGCGCACATCGCCCGCAAACGGCATATCCAGTACATCGGCAAACTGATGCGCGACCAGGACGTGGACGCCATCGTCGCCCTCATCGACCAGGTGGACTCCTCCACCCGCCAGTACAACGAACGTTTCCATGCCCTCGAACGTTGGCGCGACCAGTTGATCGCCGGCGGCGACGCAGCGCTCGACGCCTTCGTCGGGGAGTTCCCCGAGTGCGATCGCCAGCACCTGCGCGGCCTGGTCCGCCACGCCCAGCACGAGGCCGCGCACAACAAACCGCCGGCCGCCGCACGCAAAGTGTTCAAGTACATCCGCGAACTGGACGAAACCAAGCGCGGCCTGCGCTAGGTTTCGTCGCGCCGGCGCCCGGGCCATGCCTCAGGCGCCGGTGCCGCCGACGGTGATCGCATCGATCTTCAGGGTCGGCTGGCCGACGCCGACCGGCACCGACTGACCGTCCTTCCCGCAGGTTCCCACGCCACTGTCCAGGGCCAGGTCGTTGCCGACCATGGATACCCGGCTCATCGCTTCCGGACCGTTGCCGATCAGGGTGGCGCCTTTCACCGGGGTGGTGATCCTGCCGTTCTCGATCAGGTAGGCCTCGCTGGTGGAGAACACGAACTTGCCGCTGGTGATATCGACCTGGCCACCGCCGAGGTTGGCACAGTAGATACCCTTCTCCACCGAGGCGATGATTTCCTGCGGATCGCTCTCGCCGGCCAGCATGTAGGTGTTGGTCATGCGTGGCATCGGCAGGTGCGCGTAGGACTCGCGGCGGCCGTTACCGGTGCGCGCCACGCCCATCAGGCGGGCGTTGAGCTTGTCCTGCATGTAGCCCTTGAGCACGCCGTTCTCGATCAGCACGTTGCAGTTGCTCGGCGTGCCTTCGTCATCCACGCTCAGCGAGCCGCGACGCCCGGCCAGGGTGCCGTCGTCGACGATGGTGCACAGGCTCGAGGCGACCTTTTCGCCGATCCGGCCGCTGTAGGCGGAGCTGCCCTTGCGGTTGAAGTCGCCCTCCAGGCCGTGGCCGACCGCTTCGTGGAGCAGGACCCCGGACCAACCCGCGCCCATCACCACCGGCAGGGTGCCGGCCGGCGCGGGAATCGCCTCGAGGTTGACCAGTGCCTGGCGCAGGGCCTCGCGGGCGTAGCCCATGGCGCGATCCTCCTGGAGGAAATAGCGATAGTCGGTGCGACCGCCGCCGCCGTGGCCGCCGCGTTCGCGTCGGCCATTCTGTTCGACGATCACGCTGACGTTGAAACGCACCAGCGGACGAATGTCGGCGGCCAGCGAACCGTCGCTGGCCGCTACCAGGATCTGCTCCCAGACGCCGGCCATGCTCACCGTGACCTGCTGGATGCGGGGATCGAGCGCACGGGTAGCGGCGTCGATCTGCTTCAGCAACTCGACCTTCTCGGCGCGGCTGAGCACGTCCAGCGGGTTCTCGCCGGCGTACAGGCGAGCCGGCGCCACGGCCTTGAACGCCTGCACGCTGCCGTTCTGTCCCGCACGGGAAATCGAACGGGCCGCCACCGCAGCCTGTTTCAACGCCTCGGCGGTGATCGCATTGCTATAGGCGAAGCCGGTCTTCTCGCCCGACTGCGCGCGTACCCCGACACCCTGGTCGAGATTGAAGCTGCCTTCCTTGACGATGCCGTCCTCGAGCATCCACGACTCGGAGACCTGGCTCTGGAAATACAGGTCGGCGGCATCGATGCCCGGGCCGTTCAGTTCATGAAGAATGCCGGGCAGGCTGTCCAGTTCCAGACCACCGGGGGCCAGCAATTGCTGGCTGACGGATGACAACAACTCGCTCATATTCACTCCGTACGCGCCGGCCGCGGTTCGGCAGGCGGGAAAAATCGTCTGTGCGCCACCACCGGCATGCGCCGGCGGATATCCGCCTGTTCTGCGGCGTCGCGCGCCGCCAGCAGCACCGCTTCGCCCTGCGGCCGCTCGGCCAGGACCCGGCCCCAGGGATCGACGATGGCCGAATGGCCGAACGTCTCCCGGCCCCGTGGGTGGACGCCACCCTGTCCGGCCGCCAGCAGGTAGCACTGGGTCTCGATGGCGCGGGCGCGGACCAGCACCTGCCAGTGCGCCGCTCCGGTCACCGCGGTGAACGCCGACGGCGCTGTGATCAGCTCTGCGCCGGCCTCGCGCAGCGCGGTATAGAGTTCCGGAAAACGCAGGTCGTAGCAGACCGTCAGGCCAAGGCGACCGACCGGCGTATCCGCCACCACGATCTTCTGACCGAAAGCATAGTCGTCGGATTCACGATAGCGGCCCCGCGCATCGGCTACGTCCACATCGAACAGGTGCAGCTTGTCGTAGCGGGCGACCCGCTCTCCGTGCTCGTCGATCAGCAGCGAACAGGCATTCGCCTTCGCCTCGGGTTGCCCCTCCGGCGGCAGCGGCAGCGTTCCGGCGACTATCCACAACCTGAGGTCGCGAGCGGCGGAATTCAACCACGGCAGGATAGGCCCGTTCCCCCGCGCCTCGGCGCGCCCCAGCTCGGCCAGGTCGCGCCGGCCCATGGCGGCGAAGTTTTCCGGCAGCACGGCGAGCCGCGCCCCGCCCTCGGCGGCCTGTTCCAGCAGGCGACGGGCGGCGGCCAGGTTGGCCGTCACGTCGTCCTGGCTGACCATCTGGATCACGGCAATGGACATGGTTTCCTCCTCGCGGACGAAAGCGCCGCGTCGCGGCCCGGGCGCCGCTCAGCGGGGCTTCTCGAATGGCTTGTCGAAGCTGATCTTCGGATCCTGCCAGGGGCCCTTGACGCTGTATTGCACGCTGGCGAAGCGCGAGACCCGGTCGCCGAGCAGCTTGTCGACGACGAAGACCGCGCCGCCGACCGCCGGACCGCCGACTATCAGTGCCGCCAGGGTCAGGTTGTTGGTCAATGGCAAGGTCACCAGCAGCTTGGCGTCGATCCGATCGTGAGCCAGGTCCAGGGTACCGTTCAACTCCAGGTTGCTCGACGGCCCTTCCAGCTTCAGCGGCTCGCGGGTGATGTAGACGCCGTCGGTGGCGGAGAGACCCCCCTTCACCCGGTCATAGCTCAGTCCCTTGCCGAGGATGTCCGAGAAGTCCAGGCGCAGCCGGCGGTTGATCGCGTTGAAATTGAGCAGGCCGAACACTCGCAGCGCCTGGGCGCTGCCTTCGACCTCGACGAACTGCCCCTTGCGCAGCGATGCATCCATGCTGCCGCTGAAGCGCTTCAGGGCCATGTAGGCCGGCGATCCCGGCCACTGGCCGTTGATATCCATGCGGAAACGTTCGCTGGTGGCGCTCGGCGCGAAATTCCAGGCCTTGAGCACATCCGCCAGGTTCTTGCCCTCGATCCGTCCCTGGTAGGTGCTGCGGGTATTGCCCGGACTGCCGTCCCAGCGCAGGCTGCCATTGACGTGCAGGCCACGCAGGTCGAGGTCCAGGTCGTTGAACGCCACGCCGTTGCTGCCCGGCCGTACCTTCAGGCTCCAGGCGCCCAGCGGCTGGCCGCCAAGGGCGACCTGGCCGATCTTCACGTCTACCGCCGGCAGGCTGCGCGGATCGACGGCGGCCAGCGGGTCCGAGTCCTCCACCTTGTTCTCGTCGGGAAGGGTCGACTTCGGCAGGTTCAGGCGGTCCAGATCGACCACGATCGGCGCGCCCCTGGCATCCGGCAGGACCAGACGCCCCGATGCGAGGTCGCTGACCAGCACCAGTTGCCAGGCCCGCTCCTGGCGGGCCAGGTCGACGGTCAGGTTCTTCAGCTCCTGGCCGAAGCCCTTGAAGCTGTCGATGCGCAGGTCGGCGCCGCGCAGCAGGCCCGCAGCGCTACTGGCAGCCTGGTCGCCATTGCCGTAGCGCTTCAGGGTGGCCTGCCAGGCGTCCCAGTCCAGTTCCGCCAGACGCCCGCGCACCCGCAGCCCCTGTGCCGAGGGCAGCAGCGCCGGGTCACCACCCAGGCGCAGGGCGCCGCGTCCGTTCAGCGGCTTGTCCGCCGGGGCCGCATAGGCCAGGCTGGCGAGGCCGTCGTAACGCGCCCAGTAACGCCGTTCGGCGCCATCCAGGGTCATCCGCCACTGGGTCGGCCGCGCCTGGGCGGCCGTCTTGCCGAACGGCGCCGGCAGGTCGACGACGGCGCCCTTGAGATCCGAATCGATCTGCAACTGGCTGTCCTTGCCATCCAGCAGCAGGTTGAGCTGGAACGGCAGGCGTCCCGAGACCGGCAACGGACGCTGGCCAGCGCCGAGCCAGTCGCTCAGCGACTTGACCGCCACCTGGCCGTTGAGCAGCAAGCGCGTGCGCGCATCGCCGCGCCCCTCGGCGACGATCCGCCCGCGTACCTCGCTGCCCAGCACCCGGGCCTGCACCGCCGGGGCGCTCAGGCCCTTGGCCAGGTCGAAACGGAAGTCGCCCTTCACTTCGCTCATATCCAGCTTCGGACTGGGCATCTTCAGGGTCGCGCCCACGGTGGAGAAATCCACGACCACCCCGGTCTTGCCGGCCTCGTCGTGGTCCAGTGGAATATCCAGCTTCAGGTGGCCCTGCAAGGGCCCGTCGCCCTCCCAGCCGGCGAAGATCTTGCGGGTCGGGATCGGCGCTTCCTGGAGCAGCTTGATGCCGTCCTTCAGGTTACTGTCGACGGCGCCATCCACATACAGGTGCGGCGTCTGTCCCGGCCGGCCGAGAGGTATGTCGACCTTTACGTCGCTGACCCGGGAATTCAGCAGATTCCCGCTGGAGGCCAGCACGCGGACTCCGGAATCCTCGACGAACACCTCGCCGACCGTTTTGCTCAAGGCGGGCCAACCGGGCTGGTAGGCCAGCTCGCCGTCGCGGACCTTAAAGTAGAGGTTCATGACGTGGGCTTCGGCCGCCGCGCCACGGTTCAGCGAGCCCTGCCACTGGAAGTAGCCCTGCTCGACATGGCCACTGCGGATCGCCGTCTTCAACCAGTTCGCCAGGCTTTTGTTCATTCCCGGCAACTGGGTCGGCAGGTACTTGGCGGTGAAGCGCGCGTCGCCGTCGCTGAGGCCGACCTGGAGGTCCATGTAGTCTTCAGCGCCGGGATCGCGCATCAGGCGGATCAGCATGTCGCCGGCCAGGCGGCCCTCCTCGCCCTCGACCCGCATCAGATGGCTGCCGAGGGTGAAGGCACGGTCGTCCAGGCTCCAGAACATCCGCGTGCGGGCCTCGCGGTAGCGCCACGGCTCGGGAAACACCTTGGCCAGGTGCAGCATGAAATCCTGCGCCGACGCGTCGAGCTGGCCTCCGGCCAGGGTGCCGGTCAAGGTGCCGCTGACGTTTTCCACCGCCGGGACCTCATGGAACGCCGAGATACCGACCTTTTCCAGGTTGGTCGCGTAGCTGACCCGCTCGGGCACCTCCCGCTGCGGCCAGAAATCGGCGTTCAGGTTGTGCAGGATGCCCTTCGGCTTCAGGCCCGCCACCCACTCCGCCGCCGCGTCCGGCAGCGGCGCCAGCGCTTCTATCGCCGGCACCAGGGGCGTCAGGTCGACGCGGTCGGCCTGCAGCTTCCAGTGTGGCTCGTTGTTCTGCTGGTCGCGACGCAACAGCAACTCCACCTCGCCCCAGCGCTGCTCGCCGAAATTCGCCGCCAGGTCGCCGACCCGAACCTTCCAGCCCTGCGCTTCGCGATCGAAAAACAGGTTCATGCCCAGGTCGTTGATTTCCACCGGCTTGCGCGCGGCATACGAGGCCTTCAACTGCGGCGCCAGCAGCCGTGCCACCAGCCGTTGCGCCTTGCCGTCGCGCCAGTCGAACCAGAAGTCTCCGCCGGCCTTGGCCCGGACGATCTTCCATTCCTGGGTCAGACCGGCCGGCAACCATTGCGCCCAGTCGCTCTGCGGCAGGCTGAGATAGAACCTGGCGCTGCTGCGCGGCCAGTCCCCGCTGTCGATCCGCCCTTCGGCGTGCAGCGCCAGAGGTTGGCCATCCGGCAGTTGCAGGCGGGCATCGAGACTCTGCCCACCGACCGATGAACTGCGCAGGGTCGCGCCGACCGCGCTGAGCGACAACGCTGCGCTTCCCCGCGGCGCCACCTCCAGTTGACTGTCCAGCAGCGAGATGCGTTGGGTCTGCAGCAGGAATTGCAGGAGCTTCCGGGGATCGCTGGGCTTGTCACTGTGCGGCAGGCCATCCAGGCTCCACTGGCCATCCTCGCCTTCGCGCAGGGTCAGCTTGAGTCCCTCCAGCTCCAGGCTGCCGATCCGCACCTGGCGCGCCAGCAGGCTGCCGAGCAGGTCCGGCGCCAGCCGCACCCGCGCCAGGCGCAGACTCTGTTCGCCGTCGCCGACCTGGATGTCGCGCGCTACCACCAGAGGCTCGAAGCCGCGCCAGGAGCCCGTCAGCTCGGCAATCCGCACCGGCATGCCGAGTTGCTTGCCAGCTTCGCCCTCCAGCTGCTGGCGGTATTCGGCCACCAGCGGCACCAGTTGCCGGCCAAGGCTGACGTACAGCGCCAGCAGCACCAGTACCAGGGCGCACAGACCCAGGACGATCCGTAGCAGTCGCGTTCCGAGGCTTCCCACATCCGCCATTTCAGCCATACGCCTCAGAGCAGGACCACGTCATATTGCTCCTGCGAGTACATCGCCTCGACCTGGAACTTGATGGTGCGGCCGATGAACGCCTCGAGATCGGCGACGTTACCCGACTCCTCGTCGAGCAGCCGGTCCACCACCTTCTGGTTGGCCAGCACCAGGTAGGAGTCGGCCTGGTAGGCACGCGCCTCGCGGAGAATCTCGCGGAAAATCTCGTAGCAGGTGGTTTCCGCAGTCTTCAGCATGCCGCGTCCCTGGCAGCAGGGGCACGGCTCGCAGAGGATCTGCACCAGGCTTTCGCGGGTGCGCTTGCGGGTCATCTGCACCAGGCCCAACTCGGTGATGCCGATGATGTTGGTCTTCGCGTGGTCGCGCTCCAGTTGCTTCTCCAGGGTGCGCAGGACCTGCCGGCGATGCTCCTCGTCCTCCATGTCGATGAAGTCGATGATGATGATCCCGCCCAGGTTGCGCAGGCGCAGTTGGCGGGCGATCGCGGTGGCCGCCTCGAGGTTGGTCTTGAAGATGGTTTCCTCGAGGTTGCGATGGCCGACGAAGGCGCCGGTGTTCACGTCGATGGTGGTCATCGCCTCGGTCGGATCGACGATCAGGTAGCCGCCGGACTTCAGCAGTACCTTGCGCTCCAGGGCTTTCTGGATTTCGTCCTCGACGCCGTAGAGATCGAAGATCGGTCGCTCGCCCGGGTAATGTTCGAGGCGATCGGAAATCTCCGGCATCAATTCTTCGACGAAGGAAGTGATCTTCTGGAAGTTCTCTCGCGAGTCGATGCGGATCTTCTCGATCCGCGGGTTCACCAGGTCGCGCAGGGTACGGATCGCCAGGGACAGGTCTTCGTAGATCACCGAAGGCGCGCCGACGGTCTGGATCTGCGCGGCAATCTGGTCCCATAGCCGGCGAAGGTAGCGGATGTCGGCGAGAATCTCGTCCTCGCCCGCACCTTCCGCAGCGGTGCGCAGAATGAAGCCGCCCTGCCCCTCGATGCCTTCCGCCGCCACGCAGTCGGCCACCACCTTCTTCAGGCGCTCGCGCTCGACTTCGTCCTCGATCCGCAGGGATATCCCGACATGGCTGGTGCGCGGCATGTACACCAGATAGCGCGAAGGAATCGACAGGTGGGTGGTCAGCCGTGCGCCCTTGGTGCCGATCGGATCCTTGGTCACCTGCACCACCAGCGCCTGCCCCTCATGGACCAGGGCACTGATGCTTTCCACGGCGCTGCCTTCGCGATTGGATATCTCGGCGGCATGGATGAACGCCGCACGTTCCAGGCCGATGTCGACGAACGCCGCCTGCATCCCCGGCAGTACCCGTACCACCCGCCCCTTGTAGATATTGCCGACGATGCCGCGCCGCTGGGTGCGTTCGACATGCACTTCCTGCAGGACGCCGTTTTCCACCACCGCCACGCGCGACTCCATCGGCGTGATATTGATCAGGATCTCTTCGCTCATGCGTCCACTGTCCTTATTTCGGCGCGTTAGGCGTTACGGCGGGTTGCCACCCACGGGCTGCCAGCAAGGGATGCCGAATTCCCTCAACAGTTCCGCAGTTTCACACAAAGGCAGCCCGACCACCGCACTGTAACTGCCTTCGATGCGACTGACGAATATCGCCCCGAGGCCCTGGATCGCATATCCGCCTGCCTTGTCCGCCGGCTCGCCGCTCTGCCAGTAGCGCAGCGCTTCTTCCGGAGCGACCTGGCGGAAGCGCACCCGGCACTCCACCACCCGCGCCTCGACGCCGCCAGCGGCGGCCAGGGCCACGGCGGTGAGAACCTGGTGTTCGCGCCCGGACAGCGCAGCCAGCATGGCCAGCCCGTCGGCCTGGTCCACGGGCTTGCCGAGAATTCGCCCGTCGATCACCACCGAGGTATCCGCGCCCAGGACACAACCGTCCTCGCCGCGCCCTTCCAGCATAGCCAGCCCGGCGGCCGCCTTGCAGCGCGCCAGGCGCTCGACGTAGGCGGCGGGCGCTTCGTTCGGCAAGGGGGACTCGTCGATAGCGGTGGCGAGCACGGACAGCGGCACGCCGATCTGGGTCAGCAATTCACGGCGACGGGGCGAGGCGGAGGCGAGATACAGCGACGGCATGGAGGCTCCCGGGAAACGCGTCGGGCGATGCGCCGATCACCCGTTTCGAAGAATGACGATATCCGCCGCAGCATAGCTGCGAAGCGGACCTACCTCACGTTGAGACGCAGGCGGACGAACTGCAGCAGGGCGTACACCCAGGGCCAGAGCAGCGCGCTGACCAGGGCCGGGAGCAGGAAGGTCAGGGTCGGCGGACGATTGCCGGTCAGGGCGTTGAGCCAGAGCTGGAGCAGCTGCGCCAGGCCGTAGACCACCACCAGCACCAGGCACTGCTGCCAGGCCGGGAACATGCGCAGGCGCTGGTGCAGGGACAGCACGAGGAAGGTGATCAGGCCGAGGATCAGCGCGTTCTGCCCGAGCAGGTTGCCGTAGAGCACGTCCTGGGCCAGGCCGAGCAGCCAGGCGGTGACCATCCCGACGCGCTCGGGCAGCAGCAACACCCAGTAGGTCAGCAGCATCGCCAGCCACAGCGGGCGGCCGATCTCGGTGAAGGTAGGCATCGGCGCTACGGCCAGCACCAGCCCGACCAGCAGGCTCAGCCAGATCACCCAGACATTGTTCGAACCTTGAGTCGCGCGAGCCATCAGCGGCGCCCCCCGTTGGCCGCCGGAGCGGCAGGCTGCGTGGGAGCTGGCGCGGGCGCGGCGGCGGGCTGCTGCGCAGCGCCCTGGGCTGCCGGGGTGGCCGGCGACGGCGCGGCGGCCGGTTGCGCGGCAGGCTGGGGCGCCTGGGCGCCGGCGGCGGCTTTCTTGTCCGCCTCTTCCTGGGCCTCGGCGGCGTCGTTGGCGCGCTGTTCCGGGGTGCGGCTGTCGCTGAACACCAGCAGCACGTAGCGGCTACGGTTCATCTTCGCGGTCGGCACCGCGCGCACCACGGCGAACGGCTGGCCGGAATCGTGGATCACTTCCTTGACCGTGGCCACCGGATAGCCGGCGGGGAAGCGTTGCCCCAGGCCGGAGCTGACCAGTAGGTCGCCTTCCTTGATGTCGGCGGTGTCGGCGACGTAGCGCAATTCCAGGCGCTCGGGATTGCCGGTGCCGACGGCGATGGCGCGCAGGCCGTTGCGATTGACCTGCACCGGGATACTGTGGGTGGTGTCGGTGAGCAGCAGGACCCGCGCGGTATAGGGCATCACCTCGACCACCTGGCCCATCAGGCCGCTGGCATCGAGCACCGGCTGGCCGACGAAGACGCCGTCGTTCTCGCCCTTGTCGATCATGATGCGTTGGGTGAAGGGGTTCGGATCGACGCCGATCAGCTCGCTGACCAGTACCTTGTCGTCGACCAGCGCGGCGGAATTGAGCAGCTCGCGCAGGCGCACGTTCTGCTCGGTGAGCGCGGCGAGTTTCTGCACCCGGCGCTGCATCAGCAGGGACTCGGCCTTGAGGCGTTCGTTCTCGGCGATCAGCTCGCTACGGCTGCTGAACTGGTCGCGCACGCCTTCCCAGGCGCGCACCGGCATTTCCGCCAGGCCGTAGAAAGGCGTGAGCACCATCCCCAGCTTGCTGCGGACGGGCTCCAGATAGTCGAACCGGGCGTCCACCACCATCAGGCTGACCGACAGCACGGCCAGCACCAACAGGCGAACGCCCAGCGACGGGCCTTTGGAGAATAGCGGTTTGATGATCCGCTCCTAGGCGACGATGCTCGCCACCTTACTCGGTGGAGAGCAGGTCCATGGAGTGGCGGTCCATCATCTCCAGCGCACGGCCACCGCCGCGAGCCACGCAGGTCAGCGGCTCCTCGGCGACGATCACCGGCAGGCCGGTTTCCTGTGCCAGCAGCTTGTCCAGGTCGCGCAGCAGCGCGCCACCGCCGGTCAGCACCAGGCCGCGCTCGGCGATATCCGAGGCCAGCTCCGGCGGCGATTGCTCGAGGGCGCTCTTGACCGCCTGGACGATGGTCGCCAGGGACTCCTGCAGGGCCTCGAGGACCTCGTTGGAGTTCAGGGTGAAGCTGCGCGGTACGCCTTCGGCCAGGTTGCGGCCGCGGACGTCGACTTCGCGAACGTCGCCGCCCGGGAAGGCGGTGCCGATCTCCTGCTTGATGCGCTCGGCGGTGGATTCGCCGATCAGGCTGCCGTAGTTGCGGCGCACGTAGGTGACGATGGCTTCGTCAAAGCGGTCGCCGCCGACGCGGACGGATTCGGCGTAGACCACGCCGTTGAGGGAAATCAGGGCGATCTCGGTAGTGCCGCCGCCGATGTCTACGACCATCGAGCCGCGGGCCTCCTCGACCGGCAGGCCGGCGCCGATGGCGGCAGCCATCGGCTCTTCGATCAGGAACACCTCGCGGGCGCCGGCGCCCAGGGCGGATTCGCGGATGGCCCGGCGCTCGACCTGGGTGGACTTGCACGGTACGCAGATCAGCACGCGCGGGCTGGGCTGCAGGAAGCTGTTTTCGTGGACCTTGTTGATGAAGTACTGCAGCATCTTCTCGCAGACGCTGAAATCCGCGATCACGCCGTCTTTCATCGGACGGATGGCGGCGATGTTGCCCGGGGTACGGCCGAGCATGCGCTTGGCCTCGGTGCCCACGGCGACGACGCTCTTCTGGCTGCCATGGCTGCGAATGGCGACCACGGACGGTTCGTTCAGGACGATGCCGCGCTCGCGCACATAAATAAGGGTATTGGCAGTACCCAGGTCGATCGACAGATCGCTGGAAAACATGCCACGCAATTTTTTGAACATGGGAAAGAAACCCTAGGCGAAGCGTGGGTGAAAAATACGCGGGTAAAAAAGTGCGGCAAACTCTAACAACGACGGGGATTTTGGGCAAGGCGGGCAATATGCTAAATTGCAGGCTTTTCCCGGCCCCACAAGGCCCGTCCAGGCGGAATTAGACCGCCGACCGCGGCATCCGTTCCCTGCCTTATATAACGCATGGCGCCCCGCCGCCCTTCCAAGGCCGCTTTTGCTGGAGACTCCCGATGGCGCTTGAACGCTCCGACGTGGAAAAAATCGCCCATCTCGCCCGCCTGGGCCTGAGCGAGGCCGATCTTCCGCGCACCACCGAGACCCTGAACAACATCCTCGGCCTGATCGACCAGATGCAGGCGGTCGACACCAGCGGCGTCGAACCGCTCGCCCACCCGCTGGAAGCCACCCAGCGCCTGCGTCCGGACGCGGTCACCGAGACCGATCACCGCGACGCCTACCAGACCATCGCCCCCGCCGTGGAAGAAGGTCTGTACCTGGTTCCGAAAGTCATCGAGTAATAAGGACGCGGACACATGCTGCATCAATTGACCCTCGCCGAGATCGCCCGCGCCCTCGCCGACAAGCAATTTTCCGCCGAAGAGCTGACCCGCACCCTGCTCGGTCGCATCCGGCAGCTGGATCCCCAGCTCAACAGCTTCATCAGCATCACCGACGACCTGGCCATCGCCCAGGCCAAGGCAGCCGACGAACGGCGCGCCAACGGCGAGAACGGCGCCCTGCTCGGCGCGCCGATCGCCCACAAGGACCTGTTCTGCACCCAGGGCGTACGCACCAGCTGCGGTTCGAAGATGCTCGACAACTTCGTCTCGCCCTACGACGCCACCGTGGTCGAGAAGCTCACCGCCGCCGGCGCCGTTACCCTCGGCAAGCTGAACATGGATGAATTCGCCATGGGCTCGTCGAACCAGTCCAGCCACTACGGCGCGGTGAACAACCCCTGGAGCCTCGACCGCGTGCCGGGCGGCTCCTCCGGCGGTTCCGCCGCGGCAGTCGCCGCGCGCCTGCTGCCGGCCGCCACCGGCACCGATACCGGCGGCTCGATCCGCCAACCGGCGGCGCTGACCAACCTCACCGGGATCAAGCCAACCTACGGCCGGGTTTCCCGCTGGGGCATGATCGCCTACGCCTCCAGCCTCGACCAGGGCGGCCCGCTGGCGCGCACCGCCGAGGACTGCGCGCTGATGCTGGGGGTGATGGCCGGATTCGATCCGAAGGACTCGACCAGCGTCGAACAGCCGGTGGACGACTACCTGGCCGCCCTGCAGAAGCCGCTGAGCGGCCTGCGCATCGGCCTGCCGCGGGAATACTTCGGCGCCGGCCTCGACAGCCGCATCGCCGACGCGGTGCTGGCCGTGGTCGAGGAGCTGAAGACGCTCGGCGCCACGGTGAAGGACATTTCCCTGCCGAACATGCAGCACGCCATCCCGGCCTACTACGTGATCGCGCCGGCCGAGGCGTCCTCCAACCTGTCGCGCTTCGACGGCGTGCGCTATGGCTATCGTTGCGACGCCCCGCAGAACCTGGAAGACCTGTACAAGCGCTCGCGCGCGGAAGGCTTCGGCAGCGAAGTGAAGAACCGCATCATGGTCGGCACCTACGCACTGTCGGCCGGCTACTACGATGCCTATTACCTGCAGGCTCAGAAGATTCGCCGGCTGATCAAGAACGACTTCGTCAGCGCCTTTGCCGAAGTGGACGTGATCCTCGGCCCGACCACGCCGAACCCGGCCTGGAAGATCGGCGAGAAGAACGACGACCCGGTTTCCCAGTACCTGGAAGACATCTACACCATCACCGCCAACCTCGCCGGCCTGCCGGGGCTGTCCATGCCCGCCGGCTTCGTCGACGGCCTGCCGGTGGGTGTCCAGTTGCTCGCGCCCTACTTCCAGGAAGGCCGCCTGCTCAACGTCGCGCACCAGTACCAGCAGGTCAGCGACTGGCACACCCGCACCCCGGCCGGCTTCTAAGCCATGGCAACGCCACGCAGTCCCCTCCCCTCTCCCGGCGCGGAGAGGGCGACCCGCAGGGTCGGCAGCGGGACTGCGCAGGCACAGAAGGATTGAGGAACACCACATGCAATGGGAAACCGTGATCGGGCTGGAAATCCACGCACAGCTCGCCACCCAATCGAAGATCTTCTCCGGCAGCTCGACCGCCTTCGGCGCCGCGCCGAATACCCAAGCCAGCCTGGTCGACCTGGCCATGCCGGGCACCCTGCCGGTGCTCAACGAGGAGGCCGTACGCATGGCCTGCCTGTTCGGCCTGGCGATCGACGCACGGATCGACCGGCAGAACGTGTTCGCCCGCAAGAACTACTTCTACCCCGACCTGCCGAAGGGCTACCAGACCAGCCAGATGGACCATCCCATCGTCGGCAAGGGCCATCTCGACATCACCCTGGAAGACGGCACCACCAAGCGCATCGGCATCACCCGCGCGCACCTGGAGGAGGACGCCGGCAAGAGCCTGCACGAAGACTTCCAGGGCATGAGCGGCATCGACCTGAACCGCGCCGGCACGCCGTTGCTGGAGATCGTTTCCGAGCCGGACATCCGCAGCGCCAAGGAAGCCGTGGCCTACGTCAAGGCGATCCACGCCCTGGTGCGCTACCTGGGCATCTGCGACGGCAACATGGCCGAGGGCTCGCTGCGCTGCGACTGCAACGTCTCGGTACGACCGAAGGGCCAGGCCGAATTCGGCACCCGCGCCGAGATCAAGAACGTCAACTCCTTCCGCTTCATCGAGAAGGCGATCAACCACGAGATCCAGCGCCAGATCGAGCTGATCGAGGACGGCGGCAAGGTAGTCCAGGAAACCCGCCTGTACGACCCGAACAAGGACGAGACCCGCTCCATGCGCGGCAAGGAAGAAGCCAACGACTACCGTTACTTCCCCTGTCCCGACCTGCTGCCGGTGGTCATCGAGCCCGAGTACCTGGCGAAGCTGCGCGAGCAACTGCCGGAACTGCCGGTGCAGAAGCGCGAACGCTTCGAGAGCCAGTACGGCCTGTCCGCCTACGATGCCAGCGTGCTGTCCGCCAGCCGCGAGATGGCCGACTACTTCGAGAAGGTCCAGGGCATCTGCGGCGACGCCAAGCTGGCGGCCAACTGGGTGATGGTCGAGCTGGGCAGCCTGCTCAACAAGGACGGCCTGGAGATCGAGCAGTCCCCGGTGTCCGCCGAGCAACTGGGCGGCATGATCCTGCGCATCAAGGACAACACCATCTCCGGCAAGCTCGCCAAGATGGTCTTCGAAGCCATGGCCAACGGCGAGGGTTCCGCCGACCAGATCATCGAGGCCAAGGGCCTGAAGCAGGTCACCGACAGTGGCGCCATCGAGAAGATGCTCGACGAGGTGCTGGCGGCCAACGCCGAGCAGGTCGAGCAGTACCGCGCCGCCGACGAGGCCAAGCGCGGCAAGATGTTCGGCTTCTTCGTCGGCCAGGCGATGAAGGCCTCGAAAGGCAAGGCCAACCCGCAGCAGGTGAACGAGTTGCTGAAGAAAAAGCTCGAAGCGTGAGTCAAAGCCAGACGCCGGGTTCGCCCGGCGTCTTCTTGTCCGCCAGGAGCCTGTTGTCCATGCCCACCCCATCCGCCGCCGGGCGCCTCGCCCTCGCCGTCCTGCCCCTGTTCCTCGCCGGCTGCTCCAGCCTCGCCGGCAGCGGTTCCGCGGATACCGGCGAAGCCTCCTACTATGGCAGCCGCCACGCAGGCCTGCGTACTGCCAGCGGCGAGCGCTACAACCCCAACGCAATGACCGCTGCCCACCGCACGTTGCCGTTCGGTACCCGCGTGCGGGTAACCAACCTCGACAACCGCCGCAGCGTGGTGGTGCGGATCAACGATCGCGGGCCGTTCCGCCGCGGGCGGATCATCGATGTATCGCGCAAGGCCGCCGAAGGCCTGGGTATGATCCGCAGCGGCGTGGCGCCGGTTCGGATAGAGTCGCTGGATTGAGCCACCTTCTACCCACGACAGGAACCTTCCGATGAGCGAACAAGGCAAGACCGGCCTGGAGATCCGACGTGAAGTCATGGGCGACGCCTTCGTCGAGCGCGCCATGGGCAACGCCACCGCCTTCACCCAGCCATTGCAGGACTTCGTCAACGAGCATGCCTGGGGCTCGGTCTGGGCCCGCGAGGCGCTGCCGCGCAAGACCCGCAGCCTGATCACCCTGGCCGCCCTGACCGCCCTGAAATGCCCGCAGGAACTCAAGGGGCACGTGCGCGGTGCGCTGAACAACGGCTGCACGGTGGAGGAAATCTGCGAGGCACTGCTGCACTGCGCGGTCTATGCCGGGGTGCCGGCGGCGATCGATGCGTTCCGTGCGGCGCAGGAAGCGATCGATACCTGGCAGGGCGAACAGCCCGCCTGAGCCCAGGAGCCATTCGCAGCGGCATGAGCGCCGCCGTCAGGCCACGGGTTGATAACACCGATGCCTGAGCGACGGCGAATAACGCCAGGGGCGTTATCCGCCCTATGGGACCGAGCGCAGGCGCCTACGGATAACTGAAGCGCTTCACCAGCGTCAGTTCGCCAGGCTTGCGCATCGGCACCAGGAAGGTTTCCTGTTTCTCGTTCGGCGTGCCCTCTTCGGTGACCAGGGTGATGCGCGCCGTGGTCAGGTCCTGGGCGGCCTGTTCGGCGCCATCCTCGCTGCTGCCGTAGCCACCGCCGAAGTAGTTGACGTAGACCAGGTAGGGCCCCTTCTGTGGCGTCGGCGTGGCGATGATCTCCGGGCCGTAGCCGGTGGTGACGTCGACATCCAGGGTCGCGCCGTTGGCCAGCGAACGATTGCCATACCAGACATGGTCGCCGTCCGGGGTCACCAGGTGCAGGTCGAGGTCGGTGTTGTCGCTGTCCCAGGACAGCAGCACGCGCAGCTTGGCCGGCACTTCCCCGCCGCCGCCACCGTGATAGAACTGGACCCGTCGCGACTGCCCGGCGGCGTTGCGCACCTCGACGCTGTTGCTGCCGGACGGGAAGGCGAACGGGCGGTCGAAGCTGCCATCGGTGTCCACCTTCAGCGGCATGCTCACACCGTTCACCACCAGCGTCGCCGGGCGGTCCTTGGGCTGGCTCTCGATCGCGCCGCGAATGCGCGCGGTGGTCGCCTGGTCGGCGGCGACGTTGACCGAGGACGCCGGGTAGTTCACCACCTGCCGGTAATTGGCGGCGGAACCGTCGCCGGCACGCCAGCCGGAGACCGGCGTATCCAGTTTCACGGGGTTGTCCGCCCAGGCGACGAGGGGAAGGCAACTGAGCAGGGCGGCAAGGGACATTCGGTTCATGGAGTCATTCCAGTAGCAGGCGCCGGGCCAGGCTTTCGACATAGTTTTCGTCCTGGCCGCTGGGATGGGCGCGGAAGGCCAGGTGCAGGTATTCGTGGGTGAGGTCCAGGCGTTCCTGTAGGGAATACAGGCCGCGGACGAAGATGCGTTCGCGCTCGCGATCGACATAGGGCCGCCCGGAAGCCAGGCGGCACACGGAAAAACTCGGAATCTCCTCGTAGCCGGGCTCGCGGTCGAGGCGCTCGCGCCACTGCCGGCGCTGCTTGCGCAGCCAGTCTTCGGCGGCCGGCAACGGCTGGCAGGCGGCCACCGGGTTGTCCCAGCGGCTCAGGCTGCTGCGCGGGAAAGCCTGGGCGAGGATGCTGTCGTAGCCCAGTCCCTGCCCGGCTTGCTCCACCGCGTGCTTCCAGGACAGACGCGCCGGGCCAGGCTGGTCGGAGTGATAGTTGACGGTCGCCCCGGCCAGCACCAGGTCGGCGCTCCAGGCGGCGATCCGCCGCGTCTGCGCGCTGGCCGGGCGCGGCGCCACGCGCTGGCGCTGGCTGCTGTCATCGATGGCCAGGCATTCGCCGCGCGGCGCGGCGTTTTGCAACAGATAGGTGCGAATGGTCACCGCCAGCGCGCGAGCGGCTTCCTTCGGCTGCGCCGAGGCTTCGCGCTCCAGCACCCGCGCCACGTACTCTTCGCGCGAAACCCGCGCGACCAGGCGCGGCACGCCATCCACCCGCTGCAGGAACAGGTCGCCGGCGCTGGCGATATCCAGGCGATTGCCGTTGGTGAAGAGCACTTGCTGCGGACCATGCAGCAGGCCTTCGGCGGCCGGGTGGCCGGCAGGATCGCTGACCGAGCGCAGTGGATAGCGGCTGAACAGGTTCACTTCCACGCAACGGCCCGGATCGGCCGGCCACGGACTCGGCAGGAAGCGCCCGAGCACCTCGGCGTAGCGGTCCAGGATCACCTTGCTGGTTCCCGGGCCGCCGAGCCAGAGCGGCGTTCCATCGACCAGCCAGCCAGCGAAACCGCCCTGGCGTGCCTGCGGGTCATGGTCGTCGAGCCAGCTCCAGGTCTTCACCCGCAGGCGGCCGCCAAGGCTGGCCACGGCATGGCCGTCGCCGGCCTGCAACGCCACGTCGAGCAGTACCCGCCGCGCCTCGCCCTGGGCCGGCAGTTGCTGCAACTGCTCCAGAAGCTCCTTAACCGGCACCCGCGTCTGCGGTTGCAGCCGTTCCAGATCGAGCAACCAGGCCGGTGCCCGGCGCGCCTGCCAGTAGTCGCGCCAGGCCTCCGGCCGCAAGGCGAGGCGCTGCGGCTCGAAATACAGCCCGCAGGAGCGCACCAGGGCGCGGTCACGACCGATCGTCTGGCCATTCTCGCAGCAGTAGACCTCCTCGCGGCTGCGCCCCTGGCAGGCATAGGGCGACTCGGCCTGGCCGGTGTCGCTCAGCCAGGCGAAGACGAACAGTTTCCACAGGCTGCCCAGCGGAGCCTGCAAATCGGCCGGCAACGGCCGGCGCTCGAGCGCCCGCTGGCGATCCAGGCTCACCAGTTCGTAGCCCTGGGTCGTGCGCCAGGCCAGCTGGACCGGCGCCTCCGCTGCGCGAAGCAGCAACGGCACGGCGCACAGCAGGACCAGCCAGGCGCGCAACGCAATCACTCGACCTTGACCTTGGCCAGCGCCGGCTTGGCTTCCAGGGCCTGCTGTTCCGGCGCGTAGAGACGCAGGTAGCGGGCCGGTGGCAGGTTGAAGCTGCCTTTCTGGGAGAAACGCACCAGGTGACGGAAACGCTGCTCGCCACTCAGGCTGTCCATCGGCACTCCGTAGAACAGCTCACCCGGTTCGTTGCGCGCGCGCTCCAGGGTGGTCGCCTCGTCGCCGGCCAGGCCGCTGATCTTGATGCCCCAGGTGGTGCGCTCGACATCCGCACCGGGCGGCAGCGGCAGTTCCAGCATGCCGTAGCGTAGAGCGGTGTCTTCCGGAACGGTCAGGGTCACTTCGTCGAGATACAGTTCGTCGCTGGAAAGCGGCTTGTCGCCGACCTCCTCGACCTTGAACTCGAACGCCCCCTCGCCGGGCACCAGGCGCAGCAGGCGACGGCTGATCTGCACCGGCAGTTGCCCGCTCGGCGCCTGGGCGCTGCGGTAGCTGAGCGCAACCGGCAACGGCCGGGCCGGCGCCTCGTCCAGGTCGATCCAGCTCGGAATGCCGCGGCCGCGCCATTGCCAGTAGGTTTCGCCGGTGGCGCCGCGCTGCGCCTGCCAGTCCTTCGGCGGCTGCGGCAGCTTGCCCTGCGGCGCCTGGGCCAGGGCGCCCTGCAGCCAGGTCAGGGCCAGGGCGCGTTCCAGGGTCGATTGCGCCGGCGCCAGGCGTTGCAGCAGAGCGCTGGCCTGCTGGCCGTCCACGGCCGAGCGAGAGGCCAGCAAGGCATCGGTGAACGGCAAGCCGGCCTCACGCAGGCGCTGCGTCGCCGTCTCGGCCTGGGCGGCCAGCGGCGCGGGCACCGCAACCCGCAGTTGCCGTGCCAGGTCCACCGCCAGCACTCGCGCCGCGGCCAGGCCGACGGCCGAGTCCGGGTCGCCCAGCACCAGGCCGTCGTCGGCCTCCAGCGGCTCCGCGCGCGCCTGCCCTTCGCCGGCGTTGGCCAGATCGTTGAGCAGGCCGCCGAGCAGGGTGTTCACCGGCAACTGCATGTCGCGGGCGAAAGCCAGGATCAGCGCGCGCTGCAGCAGCGGGGTCTGCGTCGCCTGCTTGGCGTAGGGCTCGAGGATGCGCTGCCAGTGTTCGGCCGGCAGTTGGATCTCCAGTGCGCGGCTGGCGTACCAATCGGCGTAGTAGGCGTAGGCGGTGAGGAAAGCGTCGCCATCGACGTCGCCGCCCCACCAGGCGAACCAGGCGTCCGGGCCGGCCATCTGCACCAGGCGCAGGCGACTGTTCTGCATGATCAGGCGCAGGCGGTCGCGAATCCGCGGCTCGCCGCCGGCCAGCGCCGGATAGGCGATGCTCAGCGGCAGCAGTTGGCTGGCGGTCTGCTCGACGCCGCCGTAGGGATACTCCAGCAGATCATCGAGATTGCCCAGGTAGGCCGCGGCCGGGCCATCGGCCAGGCGCAGGCGTACGTCGCGGGCGTCCGCCGGCAGTTGCAGCGGGTTGCTCGCCGCCGCCAGGCTGAGGTTCTGCGCCTGCTCCACCTGCCAGCCGTCGGCCAGCAGGTTGAAGCGCACCGCCAGGCGGTCGCGGACCTGCCCGTCCTGGCGCAGCTCGGCGCTCCAGTCGCCATCGCTGAGCGGCTGTTGCGCCAGCGGTATGTAGTTGACTCCCTTGGCCAGCTCCAGGGGCTGGCTGCGCTGGCTGCCAGGCGGCCCGCTGAGCAGCTCGGCCTTGACCGGCTGTTCGCCCTGGTTGAAGACGAACAGGCCGAGGTCGGGCTGGTCACCCTGGCGGAAGCGGGTCGGCCCGCTCCATTTCAGGTACAGCGGCTTCTCCGAGCGAAGGAACTGCTTCTTCTGGCCGACCTGGCCGTTGTCGTCGATGGCCCGTGCGGTGATCCGCCAGCGGGTCAGCGAGTCGGGCATGCGGAAGCTGAAGCTGGCCTTGCCCTGGGCGTCGGTGACCAGCTCCGGCTGCCAGGCGGCGGTGTCGACGTCCTCGCGGCGCGGCCGCTCCAGTACCTTGACGCCGCGCTCGCTGCGATTCGCCCGTCCGGGTGCACTGGTGCTGCCGGGCAACGCCACGTCGTAGCTGATGAAGGCCAGGCTGGCGCTGGTGCGCACGTTGTTGCGCCGCGGATGGTAGAAGAACTGGTCGATGCCGGGGGCGATCTCCGCCTGCAGGGCATAGACCATCTCATCCACCACGCTGACGGTCAGGTGGCTGGAAACCGGTTTGCCGGCGAAGCGCGTGGCCAGGGTCACGGTCACCGTCTCGCCCGGTTCGTAGCGCTCCTTGTCGGTGGCGATGTCGATCTCCACCTGGGGCATGCCGACCTTGATCCCGGCGTTCTGGAAGCTGTAGTCGCCGCCCTTGGTGTAGAGCACCGAGAAGGTCAGGTTCGGCGAGAACTCCTCGCGCACCGGGATCCGCACGCGGTACTGGGTCGGATTGAGCTTTTCCAGGCGCAGCCAGTCGGCGCCCTTGGACAGCAGGGCGGTGGCCTCGACCTTGTCGCGCTCCAGGGACAACAGTGCATCCTCCACCGGCTCGGGGAAGGTGATCAGTGCGGAGGCTTCCTCGCCGGTGCGGTACTCGGGCTTGTCGAACACCACCTCGACGGTGCCAGGCACCGACTTCACGCCCTCGCCGCTCACCGAGTGGCCGGTGGCGCCAAGGAGCTGGCCCTTGTCGTCGCGCAGCTCCACGGAATAGGTACCGGGACGCTCGAAGGCCAGCGCGAAGCGGCCGTCGGCGACCGGACCGCTGTCGGTGGCGCGGTCCTCCAGGCGGATCCACTGGTAGCTGCTCGGCTTGAGCGGGGTCGGCTGTTCGCTGGCATAGCTGAACTCGACCTTCTCGCCGGCGGCGCTGAAGCGCTGCGGCGCGCTCAGGCGGTAGCGCGCGGCACCGCGCTCGATGAGGATCTCCTTGCTGGTCTTGACCCGGTAGGCGGCGCCGTCGCTGGCGAAGATGGTCAGCATGTAGCGACTGGGTTTCTCGGCCGGCGGCAATTCGATGGCGGCGCGGCCCTTGCCGTCGGTGGTCAGTTCGGTGCTGCTCAGTTCCACCGGGAACTGGCCGAGATACTGCAGTTCGTTGTCCACCATCGACAACTGCTGGGCGCGCAGGCTCAGTTGCAGGCGCGCGTTGGCCACCGGCTTGCCGTCCGGATAGAGCAGGACGATCTCGCCCCTCACCGGCTCGGCGGTCTTGAAGTCCGGCTTGGCCAGATCGAGGGAGACTTCGAAGTGCGGCTTGATGTATTCGGCGACGCGGAAGGCGCTGCTGTAGGTCTGCCCGCGGTAGTCGAAGCGCAACTCGTAGCCGCCGGCGACGGCGTTCTCCGGCAGTTGGAAGCGGCCATTGGCGCCGCTCTTCGCGTCGAAGCGGAGGTCCAGGCTTTGCAATACCGTGCCGCTGGCGTCGATCACGCTCAGGCGCACCGGCGCGCTGGCGGCGGCCTGGGATTGCCGGGCGTCCTTGAACTCGCGGCCGACCATCTTCAACGAGACCCAGTCGCCCGGCCGGTACAGCGGGCGGTCGGTGAAGGCGTAGATCTTGGTGTCGTAGATCTCGCTGTCGTAATAGAAGTTCTCGGAGACGAAGACCCCGCCCTCGCGGTCCTCGCCGATCACGTAGGAGCGCTCCGGACTGGCGTGCTTGAGCCGCAGCAGGCCGTCGGCGTCGGTATTGCCGCTGCTCATCACGCCCAGGCCGTCGGTCCACAGCACCTTGGTGTCGGGCACCGGGGTGCCTTCGTGCTTGCGTGCGGTCCAGACCAGCAGCTCGTCGCCGGCGACCTTGCTCACCGCCACGCTGTTGGAGACGAACACCACGGTGGTGGCGCGGTACTTGCCGACCAGCGCCTCGACCAGGTACAGGCCCGGCTTCAGCTTGCCCAGCGGGATGTAGACATTGCCCGGCACGACGTTGATGAACTCGCTGGAGGAACCGGCCAGCTTGACGTCCTGCGGCGGCTCGATGGGCTTGGCGTCCCACAGCGGATAGCGGAACTGGCTGACCAGCGGCAGGCCGGGAATCGGCGCGTATTGCGGCTGCGCGTCGTAGGGCGTCGGCGCGGTCATGGCGTTGCCCATCTTCAGCTCGGGCACCGCCTCGGTGACCTGTTGCCGCGACTCGTAGGAGAAGGCGCGCTGCATCACCCGGCGCGACTTGCGATACCAGTTGTCCCAGAGATAGGCCAGGGTGTTCGACAGGCCTTCGCCCTTGAACTGCCCCTCTGCCAGGACCCGGTGCAGGTTCTTCTGCCGCTTGAGGAACTCCAGCGGCTGTTCGATCCGGTACAGGCGCACGTCGACCCCGCCATAGGGCTCCATGCGGTAGCGCCGGTAGTCGCGGCCGGGCGCTTCGAGACGGACCCGCGCTTCCTCGTCGGTGGCGAAGCTGCTGTCGGCGAGCAGGAAGAAGGATTCGCCGGCCATCGGCGTGTAGCCGCTCGGCTCCACCGTGTCTTCCGCCTGGACGGCGGCGAACGGCAGCAGGATCAGGGCGGCGACCGCCAGGCTACGGCTGAAACGGCGCAGGTTGCTCATTGCTGTGGTCTTCACTGGGACGCGATTCATTGAGAGAGGAAAGCCAGCCGATAGATGCCGATAAAGTTGGGGTTGGATTCGTCGGGGATCCATCGGGTGTCCTTCCATGTCATGAGTTGTTGCAGGCTGACCGAGCGCATGCCGTTGTCGGTCGGGGTGCTGCTGCCGGTGTGATAGGCGATGGAGCGGCCCATCCAGATCATCAGGTGCTGGTCGTCGCCCTGGTCGTAGAACATCAGGTCGCCGGGGCGCGCCTGGTTGAGGTCGCGGCCGACCAGCCGACTGTTGAACTGCACCAGCTTGATCGCATTCACGTAGGGCCCGACCTGGCCGCCACCCTGCTGCCAGTTCTGCGCCAGGCGCCGTTGCTCGGCACTGAGCGCCAGCTCCGGGGGCAGGTAGCGGTTGGACAGGCCGTTGGCGCGCAGCCACTTGCCATCGTGGACTTTCAGCGCCTCGTTGGCGGCGAAGCGCACCAGGCCGGCGCAGTCCTGCTGGTGCCAGCGCGGACTCGGCCCTTGGCGCAACTGTTCCTGGGCGATGCGCACGAACCAGGCGCGGAATACCTGCGATTGCTGCGGGTCGAGCGTTACCGCGGGCTCGCCGCGGGCACCGCCGCTGGCCAGCAGGAGCAGCGCCAGGCCGAAGGCAGTCAGACGTCTCACAGCGACCGCCATTCCAGCGGCAGCCATTGCCACGGTGCGTTGGCCTGGCTTCCGGCAGGCAGCCCGAGGGCGTAGCTGCCCTTGCCGGCGAGGGTTTTCAGGCGCGGCATCAGGTAGGTGTCGGCGGCATTGCGGAATACCGGCTCCATGTCCTGCGGCAGGCTGTCGAGGGTTTCCCGTTGCAGCAGTTCGGAGAGCGGCTGCGGCGCCAGGTAGGCCGGTACCAGCGCATCCTTCGGCAACACCTCGGCGAGCGGCGGATAGCGTTTGTCGAGGGTGTCCAGGGCCTTGCCGAGCAACTGGTCGTCGAGGGAGAACAGCAGGGTCTGGCCATGGCGCGCCATGCCGATGCGGAAGAACGCGCGGCCGCTGATGCTGTCCGGGTTGTCCGCCTGGCTGGCCGGATAGGCGCCGAAGTTCGAGCTGACCTGGCGGGTCCAGCGGCGGGTCTGGCCATCCATCCGGTCTTCCACCGGGAAGCTGCCACCCTCGACCTTGGCTTCCTTCGCGCCGATCACACGGCCGAACAGCTTGCCCAGCTCGTCGTCGAGTTCGGCACTGGCCGGCGCGCTCAACTGGCCCACCAGCAGCGGCGAATGCAGCCGCGAACTGGCGTACCAGCAGAGACCGGCGGCGCCGCTGAGATGCTCGGAGAAGGCCTGGGCCATCTTCTGCTCGGCCCCCAGGCGCTCCAGCATCACCCCGTACAGGCCGGGGGTGACCGGCAGCGCCACGCAGGCGCTGGCGCCCATCGGCATGGCCTGCCAGACCGGGGCGAAGTCCAGCGGCGGCTGACGTTCCACCTCGTTCAGCGCCAGGTAGCTGCTCCAGCCCTGCTCGCCCTTCTCGAAGCGCACCCCGGCGAAGCTCGGGATGAAGCGCTGGTAGCCCATGGCCAGGACGCTGGCATTGAGGGTGATGCGCTGGCGCAGCTCGCCGCGGCCCGGCAGGCCGAAGCGCTCGGGGAACAGTTCGTCGCCGTCGAGCAGTGCCTCCAGGTCTTCGCTGGCCGGAGCGTTCAGCGGGCTGTCGTCGCTTTCGCCACCATCGTCGAAGAGCATCCGTGGGTTCGACAGCAACAACAGCCGGTCGCCCTTGGACAGGAACAGCATCGCCTTGTCGTTGCCGTAGCGCAGGCGATAGACCGAGGTTCCCGCCAGCTCGCCGACCTTGCGCAACTGCTGGTCGTCGGTGGCGATATGGGCCAGCGGCTCGAGCACTCGCGCCAGGCCGCCGCGCTTGAGCACCACCACGAAGTCGCGCAGGCGGCCGTCGGCGCCGCGCCAGAGGGCGACCTGGGCCGGTTGGTCGAGCAGTTCCTCGACCAGGCTGTCCTTCAGGGTCAGGTCGTGCTCGTAGATGATCCGCCGCAACGTACCGGTCAGGCCAAGGCGGTCGCCATTGTTCTCGTAATAGAAAACGAAGTCCTCGGTCAGGGTATCGCGCAGCAACGGCACCTTGAGGATTTCCTTCGGCAGGCGGCTCAGCGACACGCTCTCGATCAGCGCGTCGGGCTTGCGCAGGTCACGGTAGGCACGCGGCGCGTCGGCGTCCGCGGGTGCCTGGGCGCCGATCGGCTGGCCGAGGTCCTCTTCGGCCGGGTGCCCTCCGCCGAGCCGCTCCAGCCAGCCCATCTGCCAGGCCAGCACACCGCCGGCGGCCAGCGCGGCGACGATCCCCAGCACCGGCCACAGGGCGCTTCGGGGGCGCGCAGCGGCGGGCGCAGGGGTTCCGTTGGCAGGGCTGGGGGTGTTGTTCTCGCTCATGGTTCGCTAATCCCGTGTCATCCGTACGAGGGGATGCTTCAGTAGGTAAAGGTCTTGACCAGCACCAGGTCGCCGATGGTGCGCAGGGGCACGACGAAGGTCTCGTGCTTCTCGTCGACGCTGTTTTCGTTGAACACCAGGTTGACCTGCGCGGTGATCACGTCCTGTACGTTGCTGCCGGCCTGGAAGTTGTAGCCCTGGTTGTTGAGGTTGCCCCAGTAGTTCACGTAGATCAGGTAGGTGCCGTGCAGCGGCGCGCCCATGGTGAACATCTCCGGGCCGGGCCCGTCGACGCCGTCCGGATCGAGGCCGCCGCTGTTGCTCAGGCGCGGATGCGCCCAGTAGGCGTGCTGGCCATCGGGGGTGACGATATGCAGGTCAAGCTCGGCCTTCGGATCGTCCCAACCCAGCACCACGCGCACGCGCGGCGGCAGTTGGGAGCGATTGGCCTCGTAGAACTGTACGCGCTTGAGGATCTTGCCATCGGCGCTGCCGACCTGGACGCCGTTGGAGCCGTGGCCGAACGCATAGGGGCGGACGAAGCGCCCGGCGCCGTCGGTATAGAGAGGGAGAGGATTGCCGTTGACCACCAGGCGCTGGGCGCGCTCGGTGCCGACCAGTTCGCGCAGGTGTCCTTCGATCAGGCTGCGGCCGCGCTGGCCGCCGCGATCGATGGGCGGAGTCGGATAGGCGACACGCGGGGCATCGGGCTGTTCGAGCAGGCCGGAATAGCGCCAGCCTGCCGTCGGACCATCCAGGTCCACCGAAGGCTCGGCTAGTGCAGGCAGCCCGAAGGCCAGTCCGAACAGCACCGACAGGCAGCCGGCACTCGAACCGAAGATACGCATGATCAATCCCTGGTCGTGCGATTCATGAAAGCTGCATCTTAACGATTGCGCTGTCCGCTGGATATCCCCGGCGACCGGCGGAATCTGCGAAATCCACCGCGATTCGACGGAAAACGGAAAGCACAGGGGGCGCCATGCGGCGCCCCCGTTGTCATTTACGCTTCAGCGCCGTACCGGCCGCTTCTGCAGCTTGCGCTGCAAGGTCCGTCGATGCATGCCCAGGGCACGGGCGGTGGCGGAGATGTTGCCCTCGTGCTCGGCGAGCACGCGCTGGATGTGCTCCCATTGCAGGCGATCCACCGACATCGGGTTTTCCGGCACCAGGGTGTCCAGGTCGGCGTGCTCGGAGAGCAGCGCGGCCAGCACGTCATCGGCATCCGCCGGCTTGCACAGGTAGTTGCAGGCGCCGCGCTTGATCGCCTCCACCGCGGTGGCGATGCTGGAATAGCCGGTGAGGATCACCACCCGCATGTCCGCGTGCAGCTCCAGCAGCTTCGGCAGCAGCACCAGGCCGGAGTCGCCTTCCATCTTCAGGTCGAGCACGGCGTAGTCCGGCGTATCCTGCTGGGCCAGCGCCAGGCCTTCCTCGGCGGAGCCGGCGGTGCTGACCCGCAGGCCGCGACGGCTCATGGCCCGGGCCAGGACCCGGGTAAAGGTGGGATCGTCGTCCACCAGCAGGAGGTGGGGATGTTCTTCCCCTTCGAAGAGCAGCTCTTCAGACATAGGCAGGGCCTCTCAGACGGATCACTCAAGCCATTCCGTAGCTGCGCGGCAAGCGCAGTTCGGTCAGAGTGCCGCCATCTTCGTGGTTATACAACTTCACCGTTCCACCAGCGCGGGTCACGCTGGCCTGACTGAGAAACAGGCCGAGGCCGAAGCCCTTGCCCTTGGTGGTGAAGAACGGTTTGCCGATCTGTTCGGCGATCGCCAGGGGCACCCCGACGCCGTGGTCGCGGATACTCAGGCAGATACTGCTGCTGTCCCAGTCCAGGCGGATGTCGAGGTCGTCGGGACAGGCGTCCGCCGCATTGTTCAGCAGGTTCAGCAGAGCCTGGCTGAGGTCGGTCGGCGGGGTCAGGCGCGGCGCGGAGCCGAGGCCCAGGCACTGGTAGCGGTAGGAGGCCTCCGGACGCATCAGGTGCCAGCGGCGCAGCACCGATTCCAGCCATTCCGCGGCGCTTTGCTCTTCGATCGCCTGGCGACGGTCGGCCTCGGCCGCCCGTACCAGTTGCTGGAGGGTGTGCTTGCACTGCTTGACCTGTTCCTGGAGCAATGCCAGGTCTTCCTGCAGGGTCGGGTCCTGCGGGCGCTCCTGGCGCAACTCGTTGAGCAGCACGCTCATGGTCGCCAGCGGCGTACCCAGTTCGTGCGCAGCACCGGCCGCCTGGGTGGCCACCGCGAGCAACTGCTGGTCGCGCATGCTTTCCTCGCGCCGCTCGGCCTGCATGTGCGCCTGCCAGCGCAGGGCCTCGGACATCTTCACCACGAAGAAGGTGATGAAGGCCGCCGACAGGGCGAAGTTCAGCCACATGCCGAACAGGTGCAGGTTGATCAGCATCGCCTCGTGCTGAACCGCCTGCAGGTGCAGCGGGTGGTACCAGATCAGCAGCAGGGTGTAGCCGGTCAGGGCCAGGCCGGAGAGCACCATGGAGTAGATCCAGGGCAGGGTCGCAGCGGCGATAGTCAGCGGTACCAGGTAATAGGAAACGAAGGGGTTGGTCGAGCCGCCCGAGTAATACAGCAAGGTGCTGTGGATGATCAGGTCGCAGGCCAGTTGTACCGCGTACTCCTGGTCGGTCACCGGCCACGGCGCGCGCAGGCGCAGCGCGGTGAACAGAATCAGGCAGGCGGACAGGCCAAGGGTCAGGCCGAGCGCCAGCCACGGCAGCGGCAACAGGTCGGAGAGCCAGGCGAAACCCACCGAGCCGGCCTGCGCGGCCAGCACGAGAATACGGATGAGGAGCAGACGGCCAAGGTTCTGGCGACTGGCGGAGAGCAGGAAAACCGGTGCGCGCATGTTTTCTTCCGGAATAAGCGCGAGTATAGCCAAGACGCTGTCGGCAACTCTGCGGCAAAGTGACTCAGAAACCTCGCAGGTCGCCATCCTGCCCTGTTTCGCCGAGCGCTGTCAGGGCTCAGATCAGTAAATTTCACGTTTTTTCCGAAATCGCCTAACCCGTTCCGGGAAAAGCCTTCGTCTCATGGTCCAAGACTGGCGTATAGGCGTGTTTGCCGCGCCTGCCGGAACGATGCTCTACAGTGTGAATTCAGCCTTAGTACAAGGAGTTGCCCAATGTCTGCGATTTCCCGCCTGGCCGCCGCCGTCACCCTCTGCGCCGCCAGCCTCTCGGCCGTCGCCGAGGAAGCGCCGCGCTACAACCAGGTCTCGCTGCACGCCGAAGTCAGCCAGCAGGTGGCCCACGACCTGATGCAGGTCACCCTCTACAGCGAAAACCAGGGCAGCGATCCGGCCAAGCTCGCCGCCGAAACCACCAGCGTCCTCAACGCCGCCGTCGCCGACGCGCGCAAGGTCAAGGGCGTGACCATCAGCCTGGGCAGTCGCAACAGCTATCCGGTCTACGACGACAAGGGCCAGAAGATCACTGGCTGGCGCGAGCGCGCCGAGCTGCGCCTGGAAAGCTCCGACTTCGCCGCCCTCGGCCAGCTTTCCGCCGACCTGCTGGGCAAGCTGAAGATGGGCGGCATGGACTTCAGCATCGCCGATGCGACCCGCAAGAAGAACGAGGACCAATTGATGAAAGGCGCCGTGGACGCGTTCAAGGAGCGCGCCCAGTTGCTCACCGAGGCGCTCGGCGGCAAGGGCTACAAGCTGGTCAGCCTGAGCGTGAACAGCGCCGGCGCACCGCGCCCGTACCCGGTGATGCGGATGGCGGCGATGAAGGCCGACGCCAGCTTCGGTGGCGCCCAGGCGCCGGAGATCGAGGCCGGGACCAGCCAGGTCACGGTCAACGCCGACGGTGTGATCGAGGTGCAGATGCCCTGATCCGGTCGGCGCGCACCACAAGAGGCAGCCTCCGGGCTGCCTCTTGCGTTTCCACTGTCTCTCGCGCAGCAAACGCGGCCTGCGTCGCGTTTGCGCAAATTCGAAAATGCGACATTCCCTTTCAATCGGATAACAACATCTACACTGAAGCGACCTCGACGCTTGCGGCCGGCACACGCCCTGCATAGCTTCGCGCAAGACAGCTCACGAGGCTGTCCCTCGCAGACAATCAAAATAACCAGAGGTCACTCCATGCGTAGAAACGCCGTCATCCGCTCCGCGATCATGCCCTCGCTGCTCGGCGCAGCGCTGGTCGCCGCCGTTCCCCAGGCCTTCGCCAGCAACCTGATCTTCTGCTCGGAAGGCAGCCCGGCCGGCTTCGACCCCGCCCAGTACACCACCGGTACCGATTTCGACGCCGCGGCGGAAACCGTCTTCAACCGCCTGACCCAGTTCGAGCGCGGCGGCACCAAGGTCCTTCCCGGCCTTGCGGAAAGCTGGGACGTCAGCGACGACGGCAAGACCTATACCTTCCACCTGCGCAAGGGCGTGAAGTTCCACAGCACCGACTACTTCAAGCCGACCCGCGAATTCAATGCCGACGACGTGCTGTTCACCTTCGAACGCATGCTCGACAAGGATCATCCGTTCCGCAAGGCCTACCCCACCGAGTTTCCCTACTTCACCGACATGGGCCTGGACAAGAACATCGCCAGGATCGAGAAGCTCGACGAGCACAGGGTGAAATTCACCCTCAACGAGGTCGACGCGGCCTTCATCCAGAACCTGGCGATGCCCTTCCCATCGATCCAGTCCGCCGAATACGCCGCGCAACTGCTCAAGCAGGGCAAGGCCAGCGACATCAACCAGAAGCCGATCGGCACCGGCCCGTTCGTATTCAGCCGCTACCAGAAGGATGCGCAGATCCGTTTCAAGGGCAACAAGGACTACTGGAAGCCGGACGAAGTGAAGGTCGACAACCTGATCTTCGCCATCAACACCGACGCCTCGGTGCGCGCGCAGAAGCTCAAGGCCGGCGAGTGCCAGATCACCCTCAACCCACGCCCCGCCGACCTCGACGCGCTGAAGAAGGACCCGAACCTGAACCTGCCGTCGCAGGCCGGCTTCAACCTCGGCTACATCGCCTACAACGTCACCCACAAGCCGTTCGACAAGCTGGAAGTACGCCAGGCGCTGGACATGGCGGTGAACAAGAAGGCCATCATCGACGCCGTCTACCAGGGCGCCGGCCAGTTGGCGAGCAACGGCATGCCGCCGACCCAGTGGTCCTACGACGAGACCATCAAGGACGCGCCCTACGATCCGGCCAAGGCCAGGGAGCTGCTGAAGAAGGCCGGGGTCGCCGAAGGCACCGAGATCACCCTGTGGGCCATGCCGGTACAACGCCCCTACAACCCCAACGCCAAGCTGATGGCGGAAATGCTGCAGAACGATTGGGCGAAGATCGGTATCAAGGCGAAGATCGTCACCTACGAATGGGGCGAATACATCAAGCGCGCCAAGGGCGGCGAGCATGACGCCATGCTGATCGGCTGGAGCGGCGACAACGGCGACCCGGACAACTGGCTCGGCACCCTCTACGGCTGCGACGCGGTGGACGGCAACAACTTCTCCAAATGGTGCGACGCCGGCTACGACAAGCTGGTCAAGGATGCCAAGCGCACCACCGACCAGGGCAAGCGCACCGAGCTGTACAAGCAGGCCCAGCACATCCTCAAGGAACAGGTGCCGATCACCCCGATCGCCCACTCCACCGTGTACCAGCCGATGCGCAAGACGGTACACGACTTCAGGATCAGCCCGTTCGGCCTGAACTCGTTCTACGAGGTCAGCGTCGGCAAGTAGCTTCGCCTGCCAGCCGCGCCGCCCCGCCACGAGCGAGGCGGCGCCTCTCCCCAGGGCGGCCGACCCGGCCGTCCCGCTCCAGAGGAGTCATCCATGCGACCACGCTCTGCCCTGCGCTACAGCCTGCTGATACTCGCCTTCGCCGCCAGCGCCGCCATCCAGGCCCAGCCGAAGACCCTGGCGGTGTGCACCGAAGCGGCGCCGGAAGGGTTCGATCCGGCCCGCTATACCTCCGGCTACACCTTCGACGCCTCAGCCCATCCGCTGTACAACGCGCTGGCCGCGTTCGCTCCGGGCAGCGCCACGGTGATCCCGGCCCTGGCGGAAAGCTGGGACGTCTCCGCTGACGGCCTCGTCTACACCTTCCGCCTGCGCCAGGGCGTGAAATTCCACAGCACCGACTACTTCAAGCCAAGCCGCGAGTTCAACGCCGACGACGTGCTGTTCAGCTTCCAGCGCATGCTCGATCCGCAGCACCCCGCCCACGACCTTTCGCCCAGCGGCTACCCCTACGCCGACGCCATGCAACTGCGCGACATCATCGAGCGCATCGAGAAGATCGACGAGCACCAGGTGCGCTTCGTCCTCAAGCACCCGGAGGCGCCGTTCCTCGCCGACCTGGCCATGCCGTTCGGCTCGATCCTCTCCGCCGAATATGCCGGCCAACTGATCGCCAGGGGCAAGGGCGACGAACTCAACAGCAAGCCGATCGGCACCGGCCCGTTCGTCTTCACCCGCTACCGCAAGGATGCCCAGGTGCGCTACGCGGCCAACCCCGACTACTGGAAGGGCAAGCCGGCCATCGACCACCTGGTGCTGGCGATCACCCTCGATCCCAACGTGCGCGTGCAGCGCCTGCGCCGCAACGAATGCCAGATCGCCCTGACGCCCAAGCCGGAAGACGTCGCCGCGTTGCGCCAGGACCCGCAACTGACGGTGCTGGAAGAAGCGGCGATGATCACCTCACACGCCGCGATCAACACCCGGCACGAACCGTTCGACGACCCGCGCGTGCGCCGGGCGATCGCCATGGGCTTCAACAAGTCGTCCTACCTGAAGATCGTCTTCGGCGACCAGGCCCGCCCGGCCATCGGCCCCTACCCGCCGATGCTGCTCGGCTACGACGACAGCATCCGCGACTGGCCCTACGACCCCGAACGGGCCAAGGCTCTGCTGAAGGAAGCCGGCGTCGCCCCGGACACACCCCTGAACCTCTACATCAGCACCGGCAGCGGCCCCGGCGGCAACCCGGCGCGAGTGGCGCAACTGATCCAGTCCGACCTGGCCGCCATCGGCATCCGGGTGAACATCCGCCAGTTCGAGTGGGGCGAGATGGTCAAGCGCACCAAGGCCGGCGAACACGACATGATGCTCTACAGCTGGATCGGCGATAACGGCGACCCGGACAACTTCCTCACCCACAACCTCGGCTGCGCCTCGGTGGAGTCCGGGGAAAATCGCGCGCGCTGGTGCGACAAGGGCTTCGACGAAGCCATCCGCAAGGCGCGCATGAGCAACGACGAGAGCCAACGGGTAGCGTTGTACAAGGAAGCGCAGCGGATCTTCCACGAGCAGATGCCCTGGTTGCCGCTGGCGCATCCGTTGATGTTCGACGCGCAACGCAAGAACGTCAGCGGCTACCGCATGAGCCCGATGTCGGCGCGGGACTTTTCGCGGGTGAAGCTGGACTGATCGCTGCGCCGCACGCGGGAAGCCCTGGCCCTTGCCTTGCCGCGTGCGGCGTTATCGTTCGGCCGGCTCAGCCGCCGAGGCCGAAGGGATCGTCGATGGACGGGCTCGGTTGGGTGAACCAGCGCGGTCCTTCCTCCGTCATGTAGAAGTGATCCTCCAGGCGAATGCCGAACTCGCCGGGCACGCAGATCATCGGTTCGTTGCTGAAGCACATGCCGACATCCAGCGGCGTGCGATCGCCACGCACCAGGTACGGGCCTTCGTGGACATCCATGCCGATGCCATGCCCGGTGCGGTGCGGCAGGCCAGGCAGGCGGTAGTCCGGCCCCAGGCCGTTGGCCTCCAGCGAACGCCGCGCGGCGGCGTCCACCGCCTCGCAGGGCTGGCCCAGACGCGCGGCCTCGAAGGCCGCCAGTTGGGCGTCGCGCTCCATCCCCCAGAATTCGCGCTGGCGTGCGCTGGGCGTGCCGAACACATAGCTGCGGGTGATATCCGACTGGTAGCCGTGCACCTGGCAGCCGGTATCGATCAGCACCATGTCGCCATCCTTCAGCACCTGCGCATGCTTCACCCCATGGGGGAAGGCACTGGCGGCACCGAACAGGACGATGCAGAAGGTCGAACCGGGCGCGCCCACCTTGCGGTGCGCCTGGTGGATGAACTCGGCGACTTCGGTGGTGCTGATGCCTTCACGGAGAATGCTCGCCGCGGCCTTCTGCACTTCCAGGGTCATGTCCTTGGCCCGCTGCATCAGCGCCAGCTCCTCGGCCGACTTGCGCATCCGTCCCTGGTCGATCAGCGGCGCGGCGCTGACGAAGTTCCTGCCCGGCGCCAGTTGGCGCAAGCGCTCGAACATGCCGAACGGCAGGCTCGGACACAGTGCGACCGTGCTGCGCTCACCCACGCCGAGCGCCTCCAGGCGATCGAGCAGCAGGCGATAGGGATCCTGGTGTTCCTCCCAGGTGTGGATGGCGCCATCGACCACCTGGAAGTCGCGCACCGTACCTTCCTCGAAGGCCGGCGCAAGGTATTCGAGAGCGCCCTCGGCGGGCAGCAGCGCACCCACCAGGCGTTCACTGGGGTGCCATTGCACGCCGCTAAAGTAACGCAGGTTGCTGCCTGCATGCAGGTACGCCGCGGCGATGCCATGCTCGCCCATCCACGCCTGGGCCGCGGCGATTCGCGCACGGTAAGACGCCAGGCCGATCGGCTGCGCGCCGTCCATCATGTTCCGCAGACGCTCCAGCGCCTGCGCAGGGGTACTCCCGCCAACACCCACGGTCATTTGTTGTTCTCCTCGTCTGGACCGGGCTGAAATTTAAGTCGAGCTTAAATTCAGGTCAAAACAAATTTTCAGTCACACTTAAAAAATAGGGGTTCGGGTAGTTCATCTGTCAGACTTTATTGACGCCCCGCGCTGGGTATACTGCGCCTTTCAACAAGAGTCTCCCCAATGACCGTAGACCGCATCGGCGAACGCCTGCGCCGCTATCGCCGCGCCGCCAAGAAGACCCTGCACCAAGTCGCCAGCGAATCCGGTCTCACCGCGAGCTTCCTCTCCCAGGCGGAGCGCAACCTCACCGGTGTATCGATCTCTTCCCTGGCCAACATCGCCAAGTCGCTGAATATCCCGCTCAATGCCCTGTTCGACCAACCGGCACAACCCCAGCCCGACTCCCACGAAGGCGAGCGGGTACGCTACACCATCGAGGGCCAGCCACTGGCCTACGAACGCCTGTCCAGCTCCTTCCCCGGCAACCTGATCAATGCGGTCAAGATGAACATGCCGGTGGGCTACCAGTCGGAGCTGATCTCCCATGAGGGCGCCGAGTTCTCCTACGTCCTGTCCGGGCAGATCGTCTACACCATCGAGGGGCGCCAGTACCCCCTCGGCGCCGGCGACTCGGTGCACTTCGACGCGACCAAGACCCATTGCCTGGCCAACGTCGGCAGCGATGTGGCGGAAGTCCTGACCATCACCACCATGGGCCTGTTCGACGACCATCCGACGCCCTGAGCCAGTCCGCAGCGCACCTTCCCATCCTGTCAGGCAAACGTTTTCGCAAGAGAAATGTTAGTCGTGCTTAATTTTCGTTGACCACAATTTCAGCATGACTTAATTTCGGCATCAGCGAATCGTCGACCAACAACAAACGGACGATCGCTGTCGCCGCACAGGGTCCATGGCTGTCACCCGCCATCCATGGAAAGGCGAGAGTTGCCATGGCCCATAAGGCCGATCCTCAGACGATGCCCTTAGAAAAAGAAAAAATGAGGTTTGCATGCGTAAGATCCTTCCCCTTCGGGCCTGGCTGGCAGCCGGTCTGATCCTCGGCTCCCCGTTCTCCCACGCCGCCAGCAACCTGGTGTTCTGCTCGGAGGGCAGCCCGGCCGGCTTCGATCCTGCCCAGTACACCACCGGCACCGACTACGACGCGACCTCGGTCACCCTGTTCAACCGCCTCGTCCAGTTCGAGCGCGGCGGCACCCGGGCGATCCCGGCCCTGGCGGAAAGCTGGGACATCGGCGACGACGGCAAGACCTATACCTTCCACCTGCGCAAGGGTGTGAAGTTCCATAGCACCGACTACTTCAAGCCGACCCGCGAATTCAATGCCGACGACGTGCTGTTCACCTTCGAACGCATGCTCGACAAGGATCATCCGTTCCGCAAGGCCTACCCCACCGAGTTTCCCTACTTCACCGACATGGGCCTGGACAAGAACATCGCCAGGGTCGAGAAGCTCGACGAGCACAGGGTGAAGTTCACCCTCAACGAGGTCGACGCCGCCTTCATCCAGAACCTGGCGATGGACGTCGCCTCGATCCAGTCCGCCGAGTACGCCGGGCAGTTGCTCGAGGCCGGCAAGCCACAGCAGATCAACCAGAAGCCGATCGGCACCGGGCCTTTCATCCTGAGCCGCTACCAGAAGGATGCGCAGATCCGCTTCAAGGGCAACAAGGACTACTGGAAACCCGAAGACGTGAAGATCGACAACCTGATCTTCTCGATCAACACCGACGCCGCGGTGCGCGCGCAGAAGCTCAAGGCCGGCGAGTGCCAGATCACCCTCAACCCACGCCCCGCCGATCTCAAGGCCCTGCAGGAAGCGGCGAACCTGAAGGTGCCCTCGCAGCCAGGCTTCAACCTCGGCTACATCGCCTACAACGTCACCCACAAGCCGTTCGACCAGCTCGAAGTACGCCAGGCGCTGGACATGGCGGTGAACAAGCAGGCCATCATCGACGCCGTCTACCAGGGTGCCGGGCAACTGGCGGTGAACGGCATGCCGCCGACCCAGTGGTCCTATGACGAAACCATCAAGGACGCCCCGTTCGATCCGGCCAAGGCCCGGGAGCTGCTGAAGAAGGCCGGCGTCGCCGAGGGCACCGAGATCACCCTGTGGGCGATGCCGGTGCAGCGTCCCTACAACCCCAACGCCAAGCTGATGGCGGAGATGATCCAGGCCGACTGGGCGAAGATCGGCATCAAGGCCAGGATCGTCAGCTACGAGTGGGGCGAATACATCAAGCGCGCCCATGCCGGCGAGCATGACGCCATGCTGTTCGGCTGGACCGGCGACAACGGCGATCCGGACAACTGGCTGGCGACCCTCTACGGCTGCGACTCGATCAACGGCAACAACGTATCGAAATGGTGCGACGCGGCCTACGACAAGCTGGTCAAGGCTGCCAAGCGGGTCTCCGACCAGGACAAGCGCAGCGAGCTGTACAAGCAGGCCCAGCACATCCTCAAGGAGCAGGTGCCGATCACCCCGATCGCCCACTCCACCGTGTACCAGCCGATGAAC
>NZ_SCND01000019.1:0-34457 GCF_005503585.1 Pseudomonas sp. 2VD | reverse complement strand
TTGAGTGAGCAGGAGTCGGTGGAAGTGGTCTGTTCAGCTTTCGATGTGGCGCGGTCTTGCTACTACGTCCACCGTCTTCGACGGCGGCGTGTCGATGCTCGCCGCGTGGCGCTGCGTAGCCAGGTCAACCAGTTGTTCAGCCAGAGTCGGGGCTCGGCCGGCAGCCGCAGCATTCTGGGCATGCTGCGCGAAGAGGGCGTGACCATCGGCCGTTTCCGAGTGCGTAGGTTGATGCGTGAGCTGGGCCTGGTCAGCAAGCAACCGGGCTCGCACGCCTACAAACAGGCCACGGTTGAGCGGCCGGATATCCCGAATCGGCTGAACCGCGAATTCGCGACCGAGCATCCCAATCAGGTGTGGTGTGGCGACATCACCTACGTCTGGGAGCGGTGGATTCAACCGGTCGTTGCAACACCTTTGATCGTGGAGGTGTTTATGGGGCGACCTGCAGGGTGGATGCAGGAGTTGACGTGGCGAGGGGCAATGCGCTCGCCAGATGCCCCGTCACTTCGCCGAGAGATCGAGCGGCTATTTTGGGAACAGATCGCAACCGGGATCACAAGCGAAAGAGCGGCAGAGGCTATTAGCGTATCGTCAGCGGTAGGCACACGCTGGTTCCGTCATCGCGGCGGAATGCCATTATTCATGTCGAACCACATATCAGGAAGGTACTTGTCGTTCGCTGAGCGAGAAGAGATCGGGCTGCTCCGGGCGCAAAGTGTTGGTGTGCGTGAGATTGCTCGCCGTCTTGGACGAAGTCCGTCGACCATTTCACGGGAGCTGACTCGTAACGCAGCAACTCGTAGCGGCCGGCTCGAGTATCGCGCTTCAGTCGCGCAGTGGAAGGCTGAATTGGTTGCCAAGAGACCGAAGCCGGCGAGATTGGTGACCAACCCGCAACTGCGCCATTACGTGCAAGAGCGCTTGGAAGGCAAGGTTCATAACGCTAATGGCCGTGAGATTGCCGGTCCTCTACAGGCACCATTCAAGGGACGAAATAAACCACATCGTGGTGACCGTAAATGGGTCAATGGTTGGTCACCCGAACAGATTGCCAACCGGCTGCAAATCGACTTCCCGGATGACAAGTCCATGCGTATTTCTCACGAAGCCATATATCAGGCTCTCTACATTCAAGGGCGAGGCGCTCTCAAGCATGAACTGGTGAGTTGCCTGCGTACTGGGCGGGCGTTGCGCGTACCAAGAGCCAGGGCGCAGGCCAAAGCATGGGCACATGTCAGTGAGGATGTCATGATTTCCAGCCGTCCTGCTGAGGTGGAGGATCGTGCCTTACCAGGGCATTGGGAGGGTGATCTGATCATTGGCCTGAACCGATCCGCCATCGGGACGCTGGTCGAGCGCTCAAGCCGATTTACCATGCTCGTTCATCTGCCTCGCGAGGAAGGTTACGGGCTGACTCCCCGGACGAAGAACGGCCCCGCTCTTGCTGGCTACGGTGCTGTCACCATGACCAATGCATTGAAGAGGGCCGTGACTGGCTTACCCGTTCAGCTGTGGCGATCATTGACTTGGGATCGTGGAAAGGAGTTATCGGATCACGTCCGCTTTACCATTGAGTCTGGAGTAAAAGTCTTCTTTGCCGACCCTCACAGTCCATGGCAGCGCGGTACGAACGAGAATACAAACGGTCTTCTACGGCAATATTTCCCGAAAGGCACCGACCTGTCTCGTTGGAGTTACCAAGAGATCCAAGCCGTAGCCCATACGCTGAACACTAGACCCAGGAAAACGCTCGGCTGGAAAACACCTGCCGAGGTACTGAACGACTATCTAACATCTATTCAGCAACCCAGTGTTGCGACGGCCGATTGAATCCACCCACCTCCACGATCAAAGGTGTTGCAACGACCGGTTGAATCCACCTCGAACGAGGAAAAGGAAAGTTGCGACATGGTCGTGCTCCGGTTGCTCGGGCGAAATTGCCCGGAACCGGCGGCAGCACGGCGCAGCGCAGCCGTCAGGGGTCAACGACGGCCGTCAGGACGCCAGCGTGCACGCACGCGCAGCCCTTGACCGCGAGAACGCCGTGATACGGTGAAGGGAACAGCAAGACCGCCCCACTCCACCCCATGCTACGGATCAGCAAGCAGAGCGCGCAGGCCCTCAAGGGCCAGAGGTATCAGGGATCAAAGTCGAATGGCCGCGGCTCGTCGGCACGAGGTGCGGGGCGCAGCCCACGAGCCCAACTGCGAAACGCCAAGATGCGTTAGCCAATTGCAAACATACGAATTTGCAGCTTTAGGCCAGCGAGTAAAACAGGACAAGCCATCAGGCAAGGAGAAACATAAGAGCCTACTGACTATCAACTGCAGTTCGCTGTAACTCAGCAAAAACGGCCACAGCGAACACGCCAATACACCTATAGAATCTGGGGCTTGCACGCCCCTTCCTGATGGCCCTTGTTATTGGGAGTGGAAGTCTCAAGGGAAGTGGGGCTGTTCCGCACTATCACCCACGATAGTGGATTGGGAGTGCGTCAAGTGTCGCGATTTTCCTTGCCTGAAAGCCATCGCTCATCATCTTCGGAACACACAATACACAAGTAGGCCCGAGCTCTTGAAAGCGCGACATAGGCAAGCTCACGCTGCTCCATTTCCTCGCCGCTGACGATGAGAATTACTGCCGACCGCTCCAGCCCCTTGAACCGCCGTACTGTATCTACGACCACGTCTTCGAGTACCATGGATTCGGCGTCTGTAAACGGAATATTTGTTCCACTACTTTTTTCGAGGAAGCTTGTCCGGGCCAGAGGCCCATTGACAAGGACTGCAATGTCACCAGGAGCTACTTCCTCGTTATGTACGAGTCGTCGAAGCTCTCTGTAGGCAGCAGCGATTTTCGAATCAGGACTATCAGCGTTGAGCCAAGAGACCTCGAGACCATCGGGCCCATCGGCGATTATCTCGGGGCCCGAATAATGTGTCGAAGCGGCCTGGTGGATGTTCTTCGTGTTGCGAAGATTTCGAGAAAGCCTAACCGGGACCACGCTCAGATCATGAACACCATTCCCGGCGCTGTCGTAAACTTTCTGATTGCTATCCAAGAAAACGCGAAGACTTCCACTGCTAGTGAGACAGGCGTCGATCGCGACCCACCATTCAGCACGGAAATCCTGGCCTTCATCGACAATAATGGTGTCCCACTTTAGCGCAGGCTGGATCTCCATCGCACAATAGAGCGCGTTTGGTAGGGCACTGTCGTAGAGATCCTGCTCACAGGTATCGGACGGTATCGGGATCCCCGCCTGACGCGAGATGCGCCCGCACAACGCATGAAATCCAGCAACTGTTAGATTTTCAACGTCTTTCAGTTTTCGCTCAAGGTTTGTTGCCAACGGGCGACTATGACAAGTCAGTAGAGTCCTGCGACCTGCTGCGGCGGACCTGAGCGCTTCCTCGATCGCCACCACAGTCTTGCCAGTCCCCGCCCCACCCCGGATTAGAGCTCTCGGTATATCACGGATGATATCCAATACATGGTACTGGGACGGTTCAAGGACGCGAAACTCCGTATCGGCTTCCGCTAGAGCAGCCCCAATCCGGAAACTAAGGGTGAAGGGGTGCGCCAGTATTCTTTCCAGCGCCGCAATGCCGTCACGACCAAGCGGTTGGCAGTTGTTAGGCCGATGTCCCGCCTTCAAACGGTCGGCGATCCATTCGCCCAGCCTCTGCTCAAACTGAAGTGAGCAGCAGAACACCCAGGCCGGGCGATCAGCTCCGAGGTCGCCTCGGGGAGAACCGGCACTCGGGAAGATCACACCATGAGCGGCATGTATGAAACGCTTTGGCCATCTGGCTGACCTATTAAGACGGCTGAGAATCTCATGCTTAGCGCCTCGCGCCTGCGCTACTGGATCCTTGATCTTGTGGACAAAATTGCCGTGGTCAGTGCTGCGCCACTGAGAGTCCTTTGGATCGAAGGAAATCTCCTTCCCCCCTTTGACCTCAATCGCAAGGATACCGTGATCAGGATGTGCAACGAGAAAGTCGCATTCGCCATCTTTCTCGTTCCCCAGCCTGTCGGTACCCAGCCAAGGACTCGAGTAGAAGACATGAAAGGTATCGTTGAGAACCTCTGCCAGGCGGTTGTATACGCGAACCTCAGCGCGGTGCCTCGGGTCATCCAGTACCGATCGTGGCAGTTTCCTTGGCCAGAGTACTGCCATCAGTCTCTCCTAAGCATGTCTTCGAAATATCCGAGTCCAGAGCCTGTACCGTCACCGATCAAAAGGGCACGGTCTAAGAAGCTGTTGAAAGCTTCGCATGATGTCTCTGGAGCAAGACAGCAAGCATGGCACACTGAGTGCGAGTAACTGTTGATCGCTGCCATCATGTCCGTGATGCAAAGCGGGTCGGATGAACACCACTCGATCGCGTCAATCGCGCGCTGAAGAATGCCCTCTATGCGCCCTGTCTTTCCCTGCCGCTGAAGTCCGCCAAGCGTTCCGTCCGAATCCGGTGTCGCCGTATAAATCAGAAGCCCGGCCATCTGCTCATCGCCACTCCCGGCATAGATCCTCTCTTGAAGGGACGCTGAGGAGTATCCACTTTCCAGCGTAAGTTGGCGCATGAGTGCATGCGCAAGCGTGTGGCAGAGCATGTATCGAGGGGTGATCGCTTGCAACGGCTTGGTGTCGTCGCCGTACCGTTCCTTCCAGTCCGCCTGACGCCGAATCTCACACTCGGAGGCACGTGCAATAACATCAGGACGGTTTTCCCAAATTGATAGCCGCTCTTCGTTTAAAGCGAGAAAGATGCCCTCGCCGCGGACGTCGATGGCAGGGAGCCATTCAAGTGGCTCCTTTGAAAGCCGCGCTACCTCGGGCGAGTCGGGATCGCCAGGCGGATTGATCCGGGTGAATCCTTTGATGGCGCGAACTTCCCGAAGACGGACCGCTCGTACAACTCGAAAGATCCATGGAGCGATTTCCGGAGATACGATTTCTCTTCGGGTTTCGAAGTCGATGTCTGGAGTCCGACTACGACCTGGCTCGGTGACGAACTGTCGATATTCTGCCGGGCGCAAATCGTCGGTTCGGAGCTGCCCATACGATGCAAGGCGGTTTCTGATCGCCTCTGCCAGGTCCGCTGGCGACATTTCCAGATCCTTCAAAATGTTTTCCAGATCACCTTTCGCAAGAAAGCCGATGTAGTCCTCCAACCTTGATAAATCATCGAGATTCGTGAGAGAGCTCCACCAATCGCCCAAGACTTCCTGAAGACGGTCGGACCACGGCGGGATGCTGAGTGCTGACTCCGTCACCGCAAAGTACAGGTTGGACGCGCCGCGCTGGACCGCGTTCTGTTCCTTACCACAGACTTCATCGCCGTCGGCCAGCCATGGTCGATACCCCCGACATTTCGGCCCATGCTCCCAGGTCTTCTTTGAGAAAACCCCGTCCATTGACCGGCGTGCACCGCATTTCGGGCAACTGAGGATAAGCCCAGCGAGACCGGGACTCTCGGATTGCAGCATCAGCCCAGGGTGACGGTCTACGTTGTCACGCTGCGCCACCCGGCACTCAGGTTTGTGCCCCACCCACCAGTCCCAGGGAAACTCATCTACATGGCCATGCTTACAGGCCATGACGAAACGGACGGGGATGACGAAAACCTTGCTGTCGCCATGGGCTTTTTCCGTGCATGTCGGACAGTAACGATAAGCATGGCCCGGATCGTTCTTCCAACGCCGTTCCGGCTTGATGACGTCGCAGCTAGGGCATTGCAGCCATTTAGGGAAGCGCACAGCAACGAGACGTCGATTATCCGGATCATCATCCTTCCTACGCTCCAGCGTCACAGGGGGCGTTCTGAAGCCCTTCACACCAAGCTTCTTCTGCAAGCGCGTCTCGCGTATGACCTGTGGGTGGGCCAAACCAGCAGGAGGAAAGGAGCGATCCCATTCCTCAAGTCCCGCAGCGATTCCAGAGACGGCTCCGCCGCCCGCCCGAAAGTCCACTACCGAGCCAGGACCAAATGTCGAGACAACTGCACTACGCCGCAGATCCTGAAGGTCATTCTTCATGTGTATCATCCTTTACCCTGAGGGCAGGGGCCATCCTGAAAGGGGTTCCGGCCTCTACAGTCCGCATGGAGTTGAGGGTCGGCCAAGCTGCGCCGGTATCGCGGCCAGCAGCTCGGCGAGCGGCTGCACGCTCGGCGCTCTGAAGAAGGGATCTCCCTCCCTTGTAGTCGCTCCAGTAGACAGTAGGGGATCTTGCCCTCCATGTGTCGAGACGACGTTCAAGCTCTTCCCGAACAGCTATCTCTTCTGGATCGATCCGATCTGCACGCTCGACGATCCGGTCGATGAGATCCATCGCCAGATCCTCTGCGTCGTCATCCATTTGTGGAGAGTCGAGCATGCCTGGTACGAGATGACGTACTGCAGCCACCAGCGCCGCATGCAGCGCCCGGTCGCGAGCCCGTGATGCGAAGGGAGTAACGCTAGTCGCCTCCACGTCCCTGTAAAGGGTGCGGTGCCAGCTGCAGAACGTTTCGAAATGCGAGCGATCACGAGCCTTGGCGTTGTTGAGGACCGGGACAACAAGTCCGCTAACATCTCCCCGCCCGACCCGGCTAGTCGACTGGATGTACTCGGCGATAGTCTTGGGTTGCCCATTGACCAACATGAGACCCAGTCGGGAAATGTCCACACCGACGCTGACCATATTTGTCGCAAGAACAGCGTCGACAGCCCCCGGAAGCCCGACTTTGATGTCGAGAAGGTCGAGCATCCCGCGGATTTCTTCCTGTGTTCTCCGGGATGTGAGCTCCTCAACGTTGCTGAGAGGCCTTCTTTCTTCGGAGCGAGCATCAGCGTAGAGCGCAATACTGTCGGTGACGTCGTCCTGCATGAGGACGAGCGCTCCGCCAAGCTCGCGAAGTGAGTTGAAGTACCCAACGAGCGTCCAGTAGGCGTCTCGACGAACATCATCGCTGAATGCCCCAAAAGCAGTTTGCAGCAGGGAACCTGCGACGGCCTGCAGGGTAAACTTTGCCGATCGACCCGCCGTCGTGACACCGAGATATCGCCTTCCCACTGCCTTCGGTCGACGATCACGAACCGCGAAACCAGAGTCGTCGTGATCGATCGCTGGCGGAGGGAACTGGAATGCTTCGCGGTCAAAAAGAGCCAACACCTGCTCCGACGCTCTGCGGATCGTCGCTGTCGAGCCGATAATCTTTGCCCGATGCCCGCGCGCGGCGAACATCAGGTCAAATGCCGCTTCATAGGTTCCAGCGATTGTCCCCAAGGGACCCGAGATGAGGTGCAGCTCATCTTGGATGATAAGATCAGGCGGAGCGCCGTCCCAAACACCAAATAGGCTGTTGGTTCTTTTCTCGCGGATGACCTGGGCAAACTTGTCAGCCGTTCCTATAAGCAGGGTCGGCCGGTTGTCGTAGACATCCTCGTCGACGGTGAAGACGGGCAAAACCCCGCACATCTTGCATGACCTGTTCGTGCATTCAACATCAACAGGTGAGATCGCGCTTGCCATCGACCATTTCAGTTTCTCGCCACAGACCGGGCACCGGGAGAGCTGCTTTGGAGATGAAACCTCCAAAGCCCCTTGAAGTGAGGCGAAGGCAACCGCACGCTTGTTCGGTGTAGCGTCTCCGCCCACCCACAGCCCGATCGAAAACGGCTCATCCCCTTGCAACGGCAGGCCAGCGGGAGAAGATACTCTCCCGGAGCGTATCGCTTCCAAGGCCACTATCATTGCGGCAGACCGTGCAAATTGCTGGGTGGTCAGCAAGCGAAGTGTGTAGCGCATCAAGGCGCAGACACCCCCGTGGTCATTCGGATCATCGGAGAGGCGGCGATAGACGGCGATGCATGCGATCAGCGCAAGGTATGCTTCGGTCTTGCCTCCACCAGTGGGGAACCATAGGAGGTCCATGACACCTCTATGCTCGTGGTCACGCGCCACTGATGACGGAGCGCTCAGCAGCAGGAATCCCAGCTGGAACGGTCTCCAACGCAGAGGACCGTGGCGGCTCTTGGAACTGTCCCATGAGTGCTGCAGGTGCATGGCGAAGTTCGCCAGCTGAAAGGCACGCCGGAGCCGCGGATTCGTGAGAAGTTCAAGGACTGAGGCCCGCATACGTCCGAGCGCCTCTTCGCAGCGGACTAGGTGCATCTCAGCGATGTACTTAAGCTCACGGCTCACGTCTGCCATGTCATCAAGCCGCTTCAGCTGCAACTGTACCCAGCGATCGTAGGCGTCGCAGAAAAGCTGCAGGGCCTGTTGGAGAGACGCTGTATCGGCCAAGGCCAATGCCTCGGCCGAGAGAGGATCGAGCGCGCCGCTCTCATTGCCCAGCTCAGAGAAAAAAACATGACCATTCGGGTCAACGCCCTCAACAATGGCTGATGGCAGCCATGTCGTCCCGACCCAACGCGCAGTGGAGAGAGCCCCTGCCACCTGTTCGGAGGATTCCCATTCGGCGGAGCAGACATGCCCAACAGCAAACTCTGCCACATTTCTATACAGCAGAGCCCCGCTTTCCTCATCGCTGATCGCGGCGCTCCCATTGGCTTCATCTTGGTGTCTCGACAACCCCCGACGGGGAGGTTTCGGAACCAGCAATGTGCCTTTGCAAGGCTGGACGCGAAGCGATGTCTGGAAAAGCGACGCGGCCTCAATCTCGTTTCGGCTTTGCTCTGGAACTATCGAATTCACGAGCGAAAGAGTGACCAGAACAGCCCCGCCAGCATTGATGCATCGGACACTAAGTGAAACGTTGGGGAGTCCTTTACCGTGTACCGCAAGCGCAATCTGGCGAGGCGGTCCGGCTGACAGGTCAAGGACCGGGATTTCTATTCTGTGCGGCTGGCGAATCCAGATGTCACCACCGTCACGTTGTTCTATCCGGTACGTAGCAAAGCTGCAGATAACCTGTACTTGCGGTACGGCGGAGGATGTAGCGCTGAACGATATGCCTGCTACAGACGGTTTCTGGATCGATCCGGTTCTGACTGCATCGCTCTCACTGTCGCTGTCCTCTACCGAACTCGCCCCCGCGGTTCCGAGGCGATCATCGTCCTCCCCCGCCATCGCCGTGCGCTGGGGCCAAAGGATGCCGGTGAGATAGACATCGGATGGGCGCGCGGTCAGCTCCTCATTCTCTACACGTGGTCCGATCAGGTCCTCAAAGAGCCGACAGGCGACGATATCCCTGTCGAGTGATTTATCCTGCATGAGACTATCTCCGACCGAAAAAGGTGAAGGGAGGGAACGCCGCAACTCTAGGTGACAGGACGAAACCGGAAGAAGCCCAGGGCTCATTAAGTGTCTCAAGCTCATTGTCATCCGGGCTTAGTACGATCGTTGCACACCCCTGACCTCTCACATGATTCACATAGGTTGGAGGCTTGTGGCTACGCTTCTGGTTCCTGTTCTCGAGTATCTCCCAGAGGTCGTACGTGAGTTTGCGCGATAGCACACCAACGCAGAGCCTCTCGTTGCCGGCATATATCCTGTAGCGCCAATCCAGGTCGGGATCGGCTTCCAGCTTGTAGGTGGTGACTACATCGACGACTTTGGTCAGAAAAGCCTGTCCTGCCAAAGCATCGGCTTCGCGAAACTCGCTGTGACCTACAAGACCACGTGCTGTGATATCACCGCTACGACCAATCTCGACCATCGTTGATTGGCCTTTCTTGGTTGAGCGATGAGCCCTACCTGATGCCAAGGTTGATGCTCTAAAGGGACTACGCTCTCCGACGATTAGAGATGCGCGCGCGCGCGTGGCGCCGACAAAGAGTACGCGAGCCTCTTCAATCTCATCCTCGACGCTCTCGAATTCCGAAACGCTCGGCAGGATGAGAACAACGTTGCTCGCCTCGCGTCCTTTGCTCGCGTGAATAGTCCCAACTATCGGTCCATGCAGACCATATTCTGGGAGAGTTAGCTCGACCGGGGGGCGAGTCTGACCCAACCGCCGCCTGAGCCTCTGCATATCGATGGAACCATCCTGGCGCCCAGCAACGCGCATGAGATGCTGCCAAGCCTCAGCAGGCCCATACGGAGGCGAAACCTTGTTTTCTATACGCGCCGCCCAAAGGTCGAAAAAGTGCCGCTCTACGAGGAACAGTTCGACAAAGTCCGAGAAACAGATCGCCAGCCATGCGGGCAGGGTTGCGCCATACCCTGACACGCGCAACCGATGGGGAAGATCACAGAACTGAGACGCCATGAGCACTTCGGCACGTGTTCTGAAAAGCAGAAGGTCGTCGCTGGTAAAGTTAGCAACCTTCATGTCAGTCCATTTTAATCCGCTCTCGTCGGCCAGCTCTCGAATTCTTTGCGCCGTCTCGGCGTGCAATCCGCTGCCGTGCTTTTGTTTGTCGAGAATGTCCTGCCGCAACTCCGAAAAGATCTTCTTAAGACCGGGAGAGGACGTGCGATAGATCTCCTTCAGGGCCAGCGTAGTGAACCCCAATTTTTCTCCAGCCTGCAAACGATCAAGCAAGGGCAAATCAGCTTTGCAGCCTGCCTCTTTTCTGTGACTCCCGATACTGTTTTCAGAGAAGCCATAGATTGCCTGGGCCTCATCGGCGAACACCGTGATACCACAGTCCGACGGCAGCCGCCCCACTAGAGCCTCGATCAGGTCCGCTCGCTGTCCGACGAGATCCTGCGCTTCATCAATAACGACGTGCTCGATCTGCAGCAGCTCATCTGCTACATCCTCGTCGTTCTTCAACAGCTCAATGACTCGCGTAATATTCTCTTCGTACGAGCCGGTCAGACTGGCATTCGGATCATGCCCGGAGTGGATGGACCATGCATGCGAATCGATGGTCGCAATCCGGATAGCAAAAGACGCATCACCGACGTACGAATGTAGTCGTGCACGGATTTCTGCTACTGCGGTCCTCGTGAAACTGATCATCCATGTATTGCTGGGCTCGATGTCCTCTTCATTGATCATATAGGCAAGGCGGGCGCACGCGACGGCCGTCTTTCCGGTTCCTGGGCCCGCCTCAACGATCAGCCGTGAATCTGCATCCTCCTCGATCACTCGGAGTTGATCTGCATCCCAGTCAGACTCCAGCAAAGTATTTCCAGAAGTATCCATGGCTAAGAAATTCCTTTATTCAGCCAAATCTCTTGTTGCGAGGAGCAAGAGCAACCTCTTACGCTCCAGCAGCACTCAATCTTCTTGGCCGCTGCGAGATCAGCTCACAACGGCCTTGGAAGTAATATCTTATGGCATATGCAGGCAAAAGGCCTGCATCAGAATGATGCTTATGGATAGCGCTTGAGAGAAACCCAAGCTAAAGCCATAAAACGCACTGGCAGGACGCACGAGCCCTCATGTGATCATCGTTCTTCTGGCCCCCGCCATTTCATCAACATACCGAGCGTATCCACTTCCCCGACAAGCTCTCTGGCGATCGCCAGACGCTTTAACAGCCCCGCCCTCTCCTCACTCTTTCGCGACAAGGCTTCGTCCTCAGCCTCGCGGAAGAATGCCTGTATCCGCCGAACGTCATCCCAGGAACGAATGGCCTCAAGCAGCTCTTGCCGGGCTTCGGCCTTGGTCTTTTCCTAGCGCTCCCGCTCCCACCGCTCTTCTCCCCATTCCCGCCTTCGGATCTCAGCCTGACGCTCACCCTCCTCGACCAGGCCAGCAATAGTGGTCGCCGCCTTTGCCAGGTAGTCGACTATTTCGTCCAGTTGCCCCCGAAGTTCGCGCGCCCTGACCTCTGGCCAGCGATTCACCCAATCCGCGACTGGATAAGGACTGAATGCCTGGAGGCACAGACGCCCGGTAGCGAAGTGCTTGTGTGCGGTCCAGCTCCAACTGGGCATCAGACGACGTCGCTCAGTAGCCGGTAGCTTGCCAAGCGGGATGTACTCCCCATCGACGTACCGCGCCTCCAGCTCCTCGGTCATCTCGAAAAGAGTCAGGCCGATAGCGACGGAACCCACGAAGACGACAGTCGCCTTGGAGGGATGTCAAAGGCTTGGATAACGATTGTTAACCGTCTTTCCAGGCTTTTCCCTTTCCTCCACAGAAGCGCGGGAATAGGTGCGATCGCTCGGCGCGAGCATGACCCGATATCCAGCGGCCTCCAGTCTGAGGAACAGGGCATTGGCCATATCCAGCGCATCGTCGAGCATCCGTTCCGACACCACTACATCCACCAGGCGCCTCTGCGAAGGCTTCAGGTAGCCACTGTCGATCACCTTTCCCTTGGTAAAAAGGTCTCGTACACCGCTGACCAGGGGATGGCGGGCTGAGCGAGAAATACGTGGCCGCGGACGGGCAACCTGACGCTCAGGCGGTCTGGGAAGCGGATACCTGGCCGGCCCTGGGGCATCGCCTCTTCGCCATATCAAATGGTCTCCCGGTCGTGCATCAGGCAAGGGTACCTGGGGACTTGGCTTGCCATGCTCGAGCTTGGCCCAGTGGCCGCGCGGCGGGCGCGGCACGTTCATGGAGGTGCAGACCCTCGCCATGAAGCTCGACGAAACCCCATAGCGCTCGGCCACCCTGAGCATCGGATGACGCCACACCTCATCGTAGAGTGCCTCCCGGGACACCTGCCCAGGCGGATCATCGCGATCCGTGGCACCTAGCAGAACTGAATTCACCCACCATCCTCCTGTCGCTCAACATCAAGATATCGTCGCCTCCCGCATCGCCTGGCCGCTCGTGGCTGCACCTTCGCTTGGTCATGCAGCAACCCGCCACAGCGGGTTGCCCCTTCATCGGGTCTGTCTCGAACATGACACCCTCATGCCAGGAGGCAGATGCCATGTCAGACGCCAGCAGGAAGCCCCTGTCCAACCGGCTTTCTTGCCCACCACGCGTTATCCGGGCCGGGGCGGCGCCCGCTTATCTCGGGATGTGCAGGGATGAATTCAACAAGACCGTACGTCCATATGTCCGCGAATTTCGCATAGGCCGGCAAGGCATCGGCTTTGATCGCGAGGAGCTGGACGCTTGGGCAAACGACTACATCGAACGAGCGGTTATTGAAAAGAACGGTGCCCAGGGACAAGATCGATTCCGCAGCGAGCGCCAAGGAGAAAAACCATGGCGCGAAAAACCATCACTGGCCTCTACGAGAGAAACGGAATCTGGCATGTCGACAAGGTCGTCAAAGGTCAGCGACTTCAAGAAAGCACTGGAACAAGCAACCGGGAGGAAGCAGAACAGTACCTGATACACCGGCTCGAGAAGCTCCGACAGGAGAAGGTCTACGGTATTCGCCGAGTCAGGAGCTGGCGCGAAGCCGCGACCCGCTACCTGATGGAGTATAAGGACATGCCGTCGATCGGCCTGGCCGCCATCTACCTCGAACAGTTGGACCCCTACATCGGCGACCTACCGCTCACGCACGTCGATGACGAGTCGCTTTCCCCGTACATCAAGGACAAACTGAAGCCGAGCAGGGCATCGACCGGCAAGGTGAAGCCTAGTGTAACCCCAAGGACGGTGAACATCGCCTTGGAGAAGGTCATCCGCATTCTCAACCTATGCGCCCGGAAATGGCGTGACGAAGAGAAACGGCCCTGGCTGGACACGGTACCGATGATCAACAAGCTGGACGAGAAGCGGTCGAGGCGCCCCCCTACCCGCTTTCGTGGGAAGAGCAATCGCTGCTGTTCTCAGAACTGCCGGACCACCTGCGCCGAATGGCGCTCTACAAGGTCAACTGCGGCTCTCGGGAGCAAGAAGTGGTCAAGCTGAGGTGGGAGTGGGAGATCCCGGTACCGGAGTTGGATACCAGCGTGTTCCTGATTCCTTCGGACTTTGGAGGTAGGGACAAGGGATCAGGTGTGAAGAACGGAGAGGAACGGCTGGTCGTGCTGAACACGGTGGCCAAGTCAGTAATCGAGGGGCAGCGTGGCCTGGATCCGGTCTGGGTATTCCCGTATGGGATGCCCGACAGGAATGGCAAGGCGACACCGGTTCATCGGATGAACGATTCGGCATGGAAGAAGGCCCGGATCAGGGCTGCGAAGAAGTACCAGGAACGCTTCCTGCGACCGGCACCGAAGGGATTCGCCTCGATCCGCATCCACGACCTGAAGCACACCTTCGGGAGAAGGCTTCGGGCAGCTGGCGTCACCGAGGAAGACCGACGGGCCCTGCTGGGCCACAAGAACGGCAGCATCACCAGTCACTACTCGGCGGCGGAGCTGAGAAAACTGATCGATGAGGCCAACAAGATATCAGCGACGGACTCGCGAGGACCGGCGCTGACAATACTGAGGAGGAAGGCAGGATGAAAAGTCCCGCAAAAGTCCCTGAAACGAAAAAGGCCAGCTCATCTCTGAACTGACCTAAGTCGTGGAGTTATTTGGTCGGGACGGAGTGATTCGAACACTCGACCCCTTGCACCCCATGCAAGTGCGCTACCAGGCTGCGCTACGCCCCGACTGTACTTCCAAGCTCAGTGACTGCGCTTCCGAAGTGAGCCGCACTATATACTAAGCTTCTGATAAGTGGAAGTTTTTTTTGCTTCCGTCACTTCTTCAGGACCAGCAGGACTTCTTCCAGCTCGGCGATCATCTGGCGGATGAGCTGCTTGTACTGGGTGACGTCGTCCTTGGCCTCGTCGCCGGAGAGGCGCTGGCGCGCCCCGCCGATGGTGAAGCCCTGGTCGTAGAGGAGCGCGCGGATCTGGCGGATCATCAGCACGTCCTGGCGCTGATAATAGCGGCGGTTTCCGCGGCGCTTCACCGGGTTGAGCTGCGGGAACTCCTGCTCCCAGTAGCGCAGCACGTGGGGCTTGACCGCGCACAAGTCGCTGACTTCGCCGATGGTGAAGTAGCGCTTGCCGGGAATCGGTGGCAGCTCGTCGTTATGACTTGGTTCCAGCATATGCCTCAACCCTGGCCTTCAGTTTCTGCCCTGGACGAAAGGTGACAACGCGGCGGGCCGTGATCGGGATTTCTTCACCGGTCTTCGGGTTGCGTCCGGGGCGCTGGCGCTTGTCGCGCAGGTCGAAGTTGCCGAAACCGGACAGCTTGACCTGCTCGTTGTGCTCCAGTGCCTGGCGGATCTCTTCGAAGAACAGCTCCACCAACTCCTTGGCTTCCCGTTTGTTCAGGCCCAGCTCTTCGTACAGACGTTCCGCAATTTCAGCTTTCGTCAGAGCCCCCATACGCTATTTCCTTAACGTGGCATTGAACCTTTCTTCCAACGACGTGACGATGTTCTGCGTCGTGCTATTGACTTCATCGTCATTAAGAGTGCGCGATGGATGCTGCCAGGTCAAGCCGACGGCAAGGCTTTTTCTATGCGGATCAATGCCTTTACCGTGATACACATCAAACAGCCTGAGGTCCGTCAGCCATTCGCCGGCCGCCGCACGGATTTGTGTCAGGATGTCTTGTGCCGGCACGTCCTGGTCCACCAGCAGCGCCAGGTCGCGACGCACTTCGGGGAAGCGCGACAGCTCGCGGAACTTCGGCAGGTGACCGTCGACCACTTCGGCCAACAGCAGCTCGAAGAGGAACACCGGCTGCTCGAGGTCGAGTTTCTTCGCCAGTTCCGGATGCAGCGCGCCCAGGTAGCCGACCAGCCGCCCTTCCCGCTCGATGCGCGCGGTCTGCCCCGGGTGCAGCGCCGGGTGCTCGCCGGGCACGAAGCTGAAGTCGCCGAGGGCACCGGCACTGGCCAGCACTGCCTCGACATCGGCCTTGGCGTCGAAGAAGTCCACGCCGTCACGGCCGTTGGCCCAGCCTTCCGGCAGGCGCTTGCCGCAGATGGCGCCGGCGAGCATGGCTTCCTGCTTCAGGCCTTCCAGTTGACCGACGAAGCGCAGGCCGCTTTCGAACAGGCGGACCCGCGACTGCTGGCGGTTGAGGTTGTGCTGCAGCGCCTTGACCAGGCCCGGCCAGAGGCTGGAACGCATCGCCGCCATGTCGGCGGAGATCGGGTTGGCCAGGGTCAGCGGCTGGGTGCCCGGATCGAACAGTTCGAACAGGGCCGGATCGATGAAGCTGAAGGTGATCGCTTCCTGGTAGCCGCGGGCGACCAGCAGGCGCCGCAGCAACGGCAGCGCGGCGCGCGCTTCCGGCTTGTTGTTCGGCGCCAGGCGCGCCTGCGGGTAGCGCACCGGCAGGCGGTTGTAGCCGTAGAGACGGGCCAGCTCCTCGATCAGGTCGACTTCCAGGGAAATGTCGAAGCGATGGCTCGGTACGCCGACCGACCACTGCCCTTCCCCGTCGGCTACCACCGTCAGCTCCAGGGCTTGCAGCAGGCGCACGATCTCGGCGGCGTCCAGCGGCATGCCGAGCATCTGGGTCACGCGCTCGGCGCGCAGGGTGATCGGCGCGACCTTCGGCAGGTGCGCTTCGCTGGCCTGCTCGACGATCGGCCCCGGTTCACCGCCGACGATGTCGAGGATCAGGCGCGTCGCGCGCTCCATGGCCTTGCGCGCCAACTGGCTGTCGACGCCGCGCTCGAAGCGATGCGAGGAGTCGGTGTGCAGGCCATAGGAGCGGGCCTTGCCGGCCAGGGCGATGGTGTCGAAGAACGCGGCTTCGAGGAACAGGTCGCGAGTGCTGTCGCTGACGCCGCTGTGCTCGCCGCCCATCACCCCGGCGATGGCCAGAGCGCGCTGGTGGTCGGCGATCACCAGGGTGTCGGCGCGCAGGGTGATTTCCTGGCCGTCGAGCAGGACCAGCTTCTCGCCGTCCTCGGCCATGCGCACGCGCACGCCGCCGTTGATCTCGGCAAGGTCGAAGGCATGCATCGGCTGGCCCAGTTCGATCATCACGTAGTTGGTGACGTCGACCACCGGATCGATACTGCGAATGTCGGAACGGCGCAGGCGCTCGACCATCCACAACGGGGTCGGCCGGCTCAGGTCGACGTTGCGGATCACCCGGCCGAGGTAGCGCGGGCAGGCGGCCGGCGCGGCGAGTTCGACCGGACGGGTCTCGTCGTGCTGCGCGGCGACCGCGTCCACCGCCACCGGCGCCAGCGGTACGTCGTAGATGGCGCTGACTTCGCGGGCCAGGCCGGCGAGCGACAGGCAGTCACCGCGGTTCGGGGTCAGGCCGACCTCGATGGTGTAGTCGTCCAGCTCCAGATAGGTGCGGACGTCCTGGCCGACCGGCGCGTCGGCCGGCAGCTCGAGCAGACCGGCGTTCTCTTCGCTGATCTGCAATTCCTTGGCCGAGCAGAGCATGCCGAAGGACTCGACGCCGCGCAGCTTGGCTTTCTTGATCTTGAAGTCGCCCGGCAGTTCGGCGCCGATCATGGCGAAGGGAATCTTCAGGCCCGCGCGTACGTTGGGCGCACCGCAGACGACCTGGAAGGTCTCGCTGCCGTTGCTGACCTGGCAGACCCGCAGCTTGTCGGCGTCCGGATGCTGTTCGGTCGAGAGCACCTCGCCGACCACCACGCCGCTGAAGGCGCCGGCGACCGGCAGGTCGGCGTCGACCTCGAGGCCGACCATGGACAGGCGAGCGACCAGCTCGTCATGGGAAACCTGCGGATTTGCCCAGCTCCGCAGCCACTTTTCACTGAATTTCATCCTGTTCTCCTAAGGAATCCGGTTGCGTTCTGGCCTAGCGGAATTGTCCGAGGAAGCGCAGATCGTTATCGAAGAACAGACGCAGGTCGTTCACCCCGTAGCGCAGCATGGCCAGGCGCTCGGCGCCCATGCCGAAGGCGAAGCCCTGGAATTTCTCGGGATCGATGTCGGACATGCGCAGCACGTTCGGGTGCACCATGCCGCAACCCATGACTTCCAGCCAGCCGGTCTGCTTGCACACGCGGCAGCCGTTGCCGCTGCAGATCACGCACTGGATGTCCACTTCGGCCGAGGGCTCGGTGAAGGGGAAGAAGGACGGACGGAAGCGCACTTCGAGCTGCTTCTCGAAGAAGGCGCGGAGGAATTCCTCGATGGTGCCCTTGAGGTCGGCGAAGCTGACGCCCTCGTCCACCAGCAGGCCTTCCACCTGGTGGAACATCGGCGAGTGGGTCAGGTCGGAGTCGCAGCGGTAGACGCGCCCCGGGCAGACAATGCGGATCGGTGGCTGCTGGGACTCCATGGTCCGCACCTGCACCGGTGAGGTGTGGGTACGCAGCAGCATGTTCGCATTGAAATAGAAAGTGTCGTGCATGGCACGCGCCGGGTGGTGGCCCGGAATGTTGAGCGCTTCGAAGTTGTGGTAGTCGTCTTCGACTTCCGGGCCTTCGGCGACTTCGTAGCCGATGCGGCTGAAGCACTGCTCGATGCGCTCCAGCGTGCGGGTGACCGGATGCAGGCCGCCGCTCAGCTGGCCACGGCCAGGCAGGGTGACATCGATGCGCTCCGCGGCCAGCCGGGCGGCCAGCGCGGCCCCTTCCAGCTCGGTCTTACGCGCGTTCAGCGCATCCTGGACCTTTTCCTTGGCCACGTTGATCAGCGCGCCGACCTTCGGCCGCTCTTCGGCCGGCAGGTCGCCCAGGGTCTTCATCACCTGGGTCAGTTCGCCTTTCTTGCCGAGGTAGTGAACCCGGATCTGCTCCAGGGCATTGACGTCTTCGGTGTGTCGCACAGCCTCCAATGCTTGAGAGACCAGCGCATCCAGGTTTTCCATGTATGGACTCCAGATACAAAATAGGGGAAGAGCGGTAAGGCTCTTCCCCTATCGGTGACGTTACGTCCGGACCGAAGTCCGGTGATTGTCGTAGGGCTTAAGCCAAGCTTGCCTTCGCTTTCTCGACAATCGCGGTAAACGCCGCTTTTTCGTTCACTGCCAGATCGGCCAGGACCTTACGGTCGATCTCGATGGCCGCCTTTTTCAGGCCGGCGATCAGGCGGCTGTAGGACAGACCGTTCTGACGAGCACCAGCGTTGATACGGGCGATCCACAGTGCGCGGAACTGACGCTTGCGCTGACGACGGTCACGGTAGGCGTATTGGCCAGCCTTGATCACCGCCTGCTTGGCAACGCGGAACACGCGCGAGCGTGCACCGTAGTAGCCCTTGGCGAGCTTCAGAATTTTCTTGTGACGACGACGGGCGATAACGCCACGCTTAACACGAGCCATGAATTAATCCTCTACCTTAATAATCAGCGCAGACGCAGGGAGCGTTCTACGCGCGCAACGTCAGACTTGTTCAGCATCGAGGTGCCGCGCAGTTGACGCTTACGCTTGGTGGTCATCTTGGTCAGGATGTGGCTCTTGAAGGCGTGCTTGTGCTTGAGGCCACCAGCAGTCTTCTTGAAGCGCTTGGCCGCGCCACTTTTGGTCTTCATCTTTGGCATGTTCGGATACTCCGCATTGAGTGATTACGCATAACCGCAAGGCCTGCCAGTGCCCTGGTGGTTACTTTTTCTTCTTGGGAGCGATGACCATCATCAGCTGGCGTCCTTCCAGCTTAGGATGCTGCTCGACGGTGCCGTACTCCACGAGGTCGGCTTCGACCCGCTTCAACAGCTCCATCCCCAGCTCCTGGTGAGCCATCTCACGGCCGCGGAATCGCAGGGATACCTTGGCCTTGTCCCCTTCACTAAGGAAACGTACCAGGTTGCGTAGTTTTACCTGGTAATCCCCTTCTTCCGTCCCTGGACGAAACTTGATTTCTTTGACCTGCGCCTGCTTCTGGTTCTTCTTGGCGACCGCAGCCTGCTTCTTCTTCTCGAACAGGTGCTTGCCGTAGTCCATGATGCGGCAGACAGGAGGCACCGCGTCGGCCGAAATCTCAACCAGGTCCAGCTTCGCCTCTTCGGCTAGGCGGATCGCCTCATCGATCGAAACAACACCAACCTGCTGGCCATCAGCTCCAATCAACCGTACCTCACGAGCCGAGATGTTCTCGTTGATCGGGGGTTTCGGTTGAGCTCGCTTATCCTGTCTCATTTCACGCTTAATAATGATTACTCCGAGTCTTGGCGACCACGCCGGGAAACCGCCTGTGCCAACAGCTCAGCGAACTGGGTGACGGGCATGGAGCCCAGGTCTTCCCCTTCGCGCGTACGCACCGCGACGGCCTTCGATTCAACTTCCCGATCTCCAATAACCAAGAGATAGGGAACCTTGAGCAAAGTATGCTCGCGGATTTTAAAGCCGATCTTCTCGTTTCTCAAGTCGGACTTGGCACGGAATCCGCTTTCCCCGAGGATCCGCACCACCTCGGCGGCGAAATCGGCCTGCTTGTCGGTGATATTCATCACCACCGCCTGGGTCGGCGCCAGCCAGGCCGGGAAGGCTCCGGCGTAGTGCTCGATGAGCATGCCGATGAAGCGCTCGAAGGACCCGAGGATCGCACGGTGCAGCATCACCGGGCGCTTACGGTTGTTGTCCTCGGCGATGTAGCTGGCGTCCAGGCGCTCCGGCAGGTTCGGGTCGTACTGCAGGGTGCCGCACTGCCAGTTACGGCCGAGGCAGTCCTTCAGGGTGAACTCGATCTTTGGCCCATAGAACGCGCCCTCGCCCGGCTGGTATTCCCAGGCCAGGCCGGATTCGTTCAGCGCATCGGCCAGCGCGCCTTCGGCGCGATCCCACAGCTCGTCGGAACCGACGCGCTTGGCCGGACGGGTCGACAGCTTCATGGCGATGTCGGTGAAACCGAAGTCGCGGTAGACCTGCAGGGTCAGCTTGATGAAATCGGCCGCTTCCTTCTTCACCTGCTCTTCGGTGCAGAAGATATGCGCGTCGTCCTGGGTGAAGCCGCGTACGCGCATGATCCCGTGCAGCGCGCCGGACGGCTCGTTGCGGTGGCAGGCGCCGAACTCGGCGAGGCGCAGCGGCAGGTCGCGGTAGGACTTCAGGCCCTGGTTGAAGATCTGCACGTGGCACGGGCAGTTCATCGGCTTGACCGCGTAGTCGCGGCTTTCCGAGGAGGTGGTGAACATGTTCTCGGCGTAGTTCGACCAGTGGCCCGAACGCTCCCAGAGGATGCGGTCGACCACCTGCGGGGTACGCACTTCGACATAGCCATGGTCGCGCTGGACCTTGCGCATGTACTGCTCGAGCACCTGGTAGACGCTCCAGCCGTTCGGGTGCCAGAACACCATGCCCGGCGCCTCTTCCTGCAGGTGGAACAGGTCGAGCTGCTTGCCGATGCGGCGATGGTCGCGCTTCTCGGCCTCTTCGATGCGCTGGATGTAGGCCGCCAGTTGCTTCTTGTCGGCCCAGGCGGTGCCGTAGATACGTTGCAGTTGCTCGTTCTTCGAGTCGCCGCGCCAGTAGGCGCCGGAAATCTTGGTCAGTTGGAACGCCTTGAGGAAGCGGGTGTTCGGCACGTGCGGGCCGCGGCACATGTCCACGTACTCCTCATGGAAGTACAGGCCCATGGCCTTCTCGTCCGGCATGTCGTCGATCAGGCGCAGCTTGTAGTCTTCGCCACGGGACTTGAACAGCTCGATGACCTCGGCGCGCGGGGTCATCTTCTTGATCACGTCGTAGTCCTTGTCGATCAGCTCACGCATGCGCTGCTGGATCGCCGCCATGTCCTCGGGGGTGAAGGGGCGCTCGAAGAAGATGTCGTAATAGAAGCCTTCCTCGATCACCGGGCCGATGACCATCTTCGCGGTCGGATAGAGCTGCTTGACCGCATGGCCGACCAGGTGGGCGCAGGAGTGGCGGATGATCTCCAGTCCTTCCTCGTCCTTGGGCGTGATGATCTGCAGGGTCGCGTCGCGATCGATGGTGTCGCAGGCGTCGACCAGGCGGCCGTCGACCTTGCCGGCGAGGGTCGCCTTGGCCAGGCCCGCGCCGATGGATTGGGCCACCTCGGCCACGGAGACCGGGTGATCGAAGGAACGTTGACTGCCGTCGGGAAGAGTAATGATGGGCATGGCGCCTCCTCTCCTAGTGGTGACCCCTACCAAAGGCCACGTGGGTTGGGATGTGCCAGTAAGCGTCGCCCGCCGGGCCGGCCTGCCTCACAGTGGCAGGCGCCTTGCGGCACCCCTGCGCCGAAGCGCGCGGACGGAGATCACTGGGAATGGATACTGACGAAAAACGCCGGAGCTGATCCGGCGCGAAGCGCCCATGGTAAAGCATCCGCGGCGAGCTGACGAGCGGTCAGTTCACCCGGCCTCGCTTCAGGACGTTTCCGCCTCCGGCGCAACGCCATCGACGCGCGCCAGGAACTCCAGTACCGACCGGTTGAAAGCCGCCGGACGGGTGGCATTGAGGCCATGGGACGCGCCCTGGATGCGTTGCAGCTCGGCGCGCGGCAGGGCCGCCGCCAGCGCCTCGGCGGTGGCCGGGAATGGCAGCGGGCTGCGTTCGCCATTGAGAATCAGGCTCGGCAGGTCGATCGAGCGCAGTTCCGACAGCGCCAGCGCCGGCGGCTGGTCGGCCACCTGCCCGACCAGGGTCATGGCGTTGTCCAGGGTCATTCGGCGGAACGTCGCCGACGAGCGTTTCCATACCCCGGCGCCGCTCACCGTATCGACGAACAGTTCCAGTCCCCGTTCCGCCTCGCCGCCACGGATCAATTCGAGCGCCTGGCGCCGGAACTGGTTGCGTTCCAATGGCTCCTCGGGCGCAGGCAGGCCGGCGTGGGCGTAGACCTCGGCGGCATAGTCGCCGCCGGGATCGGCCAGGCTCAGCGAACGCAGGGCGTCCGGAGCGGCCAGCGCCAGGCGCAACGCCAGGTTGCCGCCACGGGAATGGCCGAGCAGGTGTACCGGCTCGCCGAGCCGCTCGACCAGCGCCAGCAGGTCGGCGACGTGGCGGGCGCTGGTGAAGTCCGCGCCCTGCCCGTCCCAGCGCTCGGGGTAGTAGTGACGCAGGCTCGGCACGATCAGCCGGTGGCGCTCGCCGAGGCTGCGCAACTGCCACTGCCAGTAGCGGTAGTCGCAGAGCGAACCGTGGACCAGTAGCACCGGCGTGCCCTCACCCAGGTCCTGATAGACCAGTTGATACCCATCCACCTCGAACGAGGCGAGTTCGCCACTCATGCACGCAACCCTTTCGGTTTCTTTTTCGACTCAGCGCGACGAACGGTGAGCGGGCCCGCAGCCCGATGCACGGCATCGCCTGGAAAAGATGGATGTTAGCGGCCTGAGGTCACGCCCCGTAATGACAAATAGGTCTAGGGCCGTCTCGCCCGCTGGGCTAGGCTGGAAGTTCCCCTGCGGAGGTGACGCCGATGAATACGCCGATCTTCTACGAGCTATTCCGCAACCACCCGCTGCATGCCCCGTCCGCCCGGACCCTGGCGAGCATGCTGGCCCTCGGCCTGGCGCTGGCCGGGGTATGGGCCCTGCTGCTGGGCTGGGGCATCGGCCTGGGCATCGACAACTTCGCCATGTACTTCGGCTGGACCGCCCTGCTCATGACCATCCTCCTGGTCGCGCTGTTCCTCGGCGCCACGCTGTTGCGCATGGAGGCCATCTGGCTGGCTTTCCTGCTCGCCCTGCCCCTGCTGACCAGCCTGACCGGCTGCCTGGCCCTGGTCGGCGCCGGCCCCGAGTGACCGCGTTTCAGACCATGGTCGAAGACCGATTGCAGTAATTCCCCTTCCCGCAGGGTCTATCCTTGGGTAAGAGGAGGACGAACCATGACTCCCGAATCCTTCGTCACATTGCTGATCGTCGCCTGGCTGGGCCTCGCCGGCGTCACCCTGTGGGCCTTCCTGCGCGTGCCGCGTCGGCGCGCACGCCTGCAACGCAAGGCACGGCAAGCCGAAAACCGGCATCCCGCGCGACCGCCACAGCCTCTTCCACAACGCAGCTGAAGCCGCCACGCCGACCGGTCACGGCAGGAAGGCGTGCTGGGAAACCCCCAGCAACAGATAGGCCGCCAGCACGGTGAACGCGAGAAAACCCACGACGTAACGCAGCATCCCGACTCCTGTCAGTCATTTCATCCCTGATGCTGACCCGAACGACCTTGCATCGTTCTGCGCCAGCCTGCCGAAGCGCCGAACGGGCAGACCAGCCCTGGCCTTCCCTTCCGACACGAGCGGGGCCGGTCGATCCTCGCCCAGCCCCCTCGAAGCTTCACTCTAGCACTCTCGCCCGCCCTGCCGGAGGTCTCCGCCAGGATTCCGGACGAACCGTTCAGCCCGCCATGTAGCTCGGCAGGCCGCGCTCCTGCAGACGACGCAGGGTGCCGACCACATCCACCGGCAGGCTCCCCGCCTCCAGGGCCAGGTCGCGGCGCACGGCGTTGATGAACCAGTACATGCGCTTCTCGTCGGCCAACTGAGCGGCGGACACCACGCGACGGGTCACGATCTCTTCGCCGTTGCGCAGGGTCAGCAGGGCGCCGCCGTCCGGACGCATCTGGGTGGATACGGCAAAGGTGGCCTGGAAGGCATCGAACAGCATCTTGATGGACTTTTCCATGATCGTTTATCCCCTCTTGCATGAAAACCGACCGCGAACTTCAGCGCAGCCGCAACACGGGGAAAGGTGGCAGCTTTCATGCCAGCCACATGGAAAATTAAAACCATTTAAAATCAATAGCTTACAAAAGCACCCAGCAAAGCGGCCCGTGCAAACTGCAAGATCGTGCGAAATGCATCATGCGATTTGCCAGCAGGCTCAGTCGGAAAACAGCGGCCGGCCCCGCGCATCGAAGCCGCGCACCCGGTTCAGCGCCGCTTCCGCCAGCGACAGCGCGGCCGCCGGACTCTCGCACGGCGGCTGGCCCGGCAGCACCAGCCATTCGGTGCGTCCGTCGTCGATGCTGGTTATCTCGATCTCGGCCAGATAGCCGCTGTCCTCGCGCAACCAGGTAGCGCGCAGTTCGAACTCGCCAAAACGCCTGCCGGACACCCGCCAGCCTCCCTTCGGAAAAGTCGTCGCAGTGTAACCAGGCCGGGCGTCGATCAGCCAGCCAGGTCGGCCAGCGCCTCGCGCTCCTCGTCGCGCAGGGTCAGGACCCGGCAACCCCGCTCGGTGACCAGCACGGTGTGCTCGTACTGGGCCGACAGGCGGCGGTCGCGGGTGGTCACGGTCCAGCCGTCCTTGTGCAGCTTCACCGCGTGGCCGCCCTGGTTGATCATCGGTTCGATGGTGAAGGTCATCCCGGCCTTCAGCCGCGCACCCGCGCCAGCGCGACCGAAGTGCAGGACCTGCGGCGCCTCGTGCATCTTGCGGCCGATGCCATGCCCGCAGTATTCGCGGACCACCGAATAACCGTTGGCTTCGGCGTGACTCTGGATGGCATGCCCGATATCGCCGAGGGTGGCGTCCGGGCGCACCACGCGGATCGCCCGGTACAGGCATTCGCGGGTGACGTCGAGCAGCTTCTGCGCCTTGCGGTCGATGGCGCCGACCCGGTACATCTTGCTGCTGTCACCGAAATAGCCGTCCTTGATCACCGTGACGTCGACGTTGACGATATCGCCGTCGCGGAGGATCTGCTGCGCCGACGGCCAGCCATGGCAGACCACCTCGTTGACCGAGGTGTTCACCGTGAACGGATAGCCGTACTGCCCCTTGCTGCCGGGAATCGCCGCGAGGGTGTCGACGATGTAGCGCTCGCAGAAGCGGTCGATCTCTGCCGTGCTGATGCCTGGCCGCACCACCTCGTCGAGGGCTTCGAGGACTTTCGCGGTGAGCGCGCCGGCCACGCTCATGCGCTGGATTTCCTCCGCGCTCTTGATCATCCCGAGATCCTCGCCGCGTCCTGCTCGCGGCGGTCGCTTTCGCGCGCTTCGTCCATCAATTGGCGTAGCACCTGCGCATAGGTCAGGCCGGGATTGGCTTCGATCAGCATGCCGATGCGCATCCAGTGCTCGGCCTGGGCATTGATCGAGCGCGACATGGCCTTGCAGGCGATGCGCGCCTCTTCGTGCAATTGCTCGGAAATCTTCACCAGGCCCACACTACACCTCGACTACAAAACATATACGGAACGCATACTAACCATCGCATGGACGCGGCGCAAACGGGAAGGTCCGCCCCTCGCCTGGCCATGGACTGGCCACGATTGGCATCTCCTGCAAAATCAGTAACATGCGGATTTTTTTGGAAGTTGCCGCATGCTTTCCCGTTTGTTTGTAGGCCTTTTCGCCCTCCTCCTCGCCAGCGCCGGCCAGGCCAACGCCCCGCGCACGTTCTCCGAAGCGAAGAAAATCGGCTGGAAGCTCTACGCCCGGCAATCCGTGGAGTTCTACTGCGGCTGTCGCTACTCGGGAAATCGTGTCGACCTCACCAGTTGCGGCTACAAGCCGAGGAAGAACGCCAACCGCGCGCGGCGCATCGAGTGGGAACACATCGTTCCGGCCTGGGTGATCGGTCACCAGCGGCGCTGCTGGCAGAACGGCGGGCGGAGCAACTGCGCGAGGCACGACAGCACCTACCAGCGCGCCGAGGCCGACCTGCACAACCTGGTGCCGAGCATCGGCGAGGTCAACGGCGACCGCAGCAACTTCGGCTTCGGCTGGCTGCCGCAGAAACCCCAGCAATACGGCGCCTGCCCGATGGTGGTGGACTTCAAGGCGCGCAAGGCGATGCCACGCCCGCAGATCCGCGGGATGATCGCCCGCACCTACTTCTACATGAGCGACCGTTACGGCCTGCGCCTGTCGAAGCAGGATCGCCAGCTCTACAACGCCTGGCACAAGCAGTACCCGCCACAGACCTGGGAGCGCCAGCGCAACCACATGGTCGGTTGCGTGATGGGCTGGGGCAATCCCTATGTCGGCCCGGTGGACCTGGCGACCTGCAGCAACCTATCCTCGCGTCGACGCTGACCTCCGCCGGAGTAGCCCATGATCTTCCGCACCCTCGCCCTGCTGCCGCTCTGCGCCACCCTGGCGTTCGCCGCCGACGCCGGGGAGCGCCGCTTCGACTGCACGGTGGTGGCGATACACGACGACGCCAGCCTGGGCTGCCGCCTGCCCGGCGCGAACAAGGCGCTGCGCATCCAACTCGACGCCGTCGAGCTACCGGCCGCCGAGCCCTGGCGTCGGCGCGCCCGGGAAGCCCTGGAAGACATGCTGCTCGGCAAATCGGCGACCATCCGCGAGCAAGGCCGCGACGCGCGCTTCCGCATCCTCGGAGCGGCCTGGGTGACCCCGGCCGACTGCCCCACCTGCGGACATACCCTGGATGCCGGGCTGGCCCTGCTGACCATTGGCCTGGCCAGTTGGCGCGACGCGCCGGACAGCGGCCAGACGGCCGAGGCGCGCGGCCAGTACCGGTTCGCCGAGGAAGAAGCGCGGGCGCGCAAGGCTGGCCAGTGGGGACCGCGCGACGCCGCTCCTACAGATGGATCTCCGCGAACTTGATGCCCAGCCCGCGCAGCTCCTTGACCGCGTCGTCGAGCCGGCGGAACGACATCACCTCGTCGCTCTCGTCGACCAGGAAATAGCTGCGCCCGCCGTCCTTCTTGAAGAACACGATCCATTCCCTGGCCAGGGTGGGATTGGCGATGATGTGGGTCGCCGAGATCTTCCCTGCCGCCTGCCTGTCCCGAACCTTCTCGCGCTTCATTGCCTTCCCGTCAGCTGTGTGGAAAGGCGGAATTATCGCATCATCGGTTCCCGCGGCGAAAAAACTCAGCGTGCCGCCATCGCCATTTCCATGCCCGGCACGGCCAGTTCCCGGCGGATGCTGCGGATCAGCCATTCGGTCTCCGGCGGCGCGCTGAGCTGCGGCGAGGGTATGGTGCGAGCCACGTAGCGGCCGTCGGCGGCCTGCAACTGCAACAACAGCGCGCCGTCGTGGCGGCTCTTGCTGGACAACTGGAACTCGGGAAAGGCAGCGGCGATTTTCTTCAGGTCGACAGACATGGTGCGCTCCATTTCTGAGAAGTTGGACGGAGGCCCGCCGCGCGGCGGGCAGGCGCAGTCTGGCTAACGGATGCGACCGAATGATGACGCCGGCGACGAACCAATTCGCCCGCCGTGGCGTCCCAGAAAGGACGCGACGAATTTCACCCAACGGAAAATGCCTGGCGGCAAGCGGCCATCGGTGGTCGATCGTCATCGGCACGCACACAGCAAGGAGATGGAATGTTCCGTACGGCTTATCGGGAAATAGGCCTGTTCGGCCTGGTCAAGCGCACAGTGAACGAGTTCCTCGAGGACGACATGCCGACCTACGCCTCGGCCCTCGCCTATCAGATGCTGTTCTCGCTGTTTCCGTTCCTGCTGGTGCTGATCACCCTCGTAGGCTACCTGCACCTACCGGAGTTCTTCGCCTGGCTGCGCGAGCAGGCGGCGTTGCTGCTGCCGCCCGAGGCGATGGATCAGGTCAACCCGGTGATCGACCAGTTGCAGCAGCAGAAAGGCGGCCTGCTGTCGATCGGTATCGCGGTGGCGCTGTGGACCTCCTCGGCGGGCATCCGCTCGATGATGATCGCGCTCAACGCCGCCTACGACGTGAAGGAGAGCCGCCCGGTATGGAAGCGCTTCTCCCTGTCGATCCTCTACACCCTCGGCATCGCCCTGTTGTTGCTGGTGGCGGCCGGCCTGATGGTCACCGGGCCGCAGGTAATCGCCTGGATCGCCAGCCTGGTCGGCCTGGAACAGTACCTGGTGACGCTCTGGACCTGGCTGCGCTGGCCTCTTGCGGTGTTCCTGCTGATGCTCGCGGTGGCGCTGTTCTACTACCTGGTGCCGGATGTCGAGCAGCGTTTCCGCTTCATCACTCCCGGCTCGGTGCTCTCGGTGATCGCCTGGATCGCCGCGTCCCTCGCCTACGGCTTCTACGTGAAGAACTTCGCCAACTACAACGCCATGTACGGCAGCATCGGGGCGATCATCATCCTCCTGCTGTACTTCTACCTGTCGGCGGCAGTGGTGCTGTTCGGCGCCGAGCTGAACGCGGTGATCGAGCACCATTCGGAAGACGGCAAGGATCCTGGCGAGCGCGAACTTCCGGACAACGACGACCCCGAACTCAAGGCTTGAGCAGGGCGTCGGCCTCGCTGACGCTGGCCTTGCCGGTGGCGCGCCGGTACAGACACAGCTCGCGGCCCTGGCGGCCCTGCATGTGCGGCTGCGGATAGCGGCCCTGCAGGAGCAGCGCCGAATAGCCCACCTCATCGTCGAAGGGCAGTACCTGCCCCACCGCGCGTACCTGGCGCAAGCCGCTGGCTTTCAGGCAGGCGGCACGCACCATGGCGTCGTGCGCCTGCCACGCCTCGGCCGTGGAAGCCCAGGCCGGCGCCGAACCGAGCAGCAGGCAGACCAGCGATCCCGCAACCACCCTCGACATTGCGCACCTCGCATCGCCGGAAACAGGCAGGAAAAGAGAAGCCCCCGGGACCACAGCGGCAACTAAAGGCCCCGGGGGCGATGAGGCGGCAGTTACACCTCGCAGCAATGGACATTGCCCCGCGAAAAATAGTTCTACGCTCGCCGACGAAGCGCTCAGCCGGCCCAGCCCAGCACCAGCGCAGCCAGGACGAGGTAGCGGAGCGTCTTGGCCAGGCCGACGATCAGCAGGAAACTCCAGCAGGGCTCACGCATGATGCCGGCCACCAGCGTCAGCGGATCGCCGATGACCGGCACCCAACTGAGCAGCAGGGTCCAGCGGCCGTAGCGGCGATAGTGTCGCTGCGCCCTGAGCAACTGCGCCTCGCCCACGGGAAACCAGCGGCGACCGCGGAAATGCTCGAGGTAGCGACCCAGCCACCAGTTGACCCAGGAACCCAGTACATTGCCGACGATGGCCAACGCCAGCAGCCACGCGACCGACTGGCCGCCGCGCAGCAGCAAGGCGGCCAGCACGGTTTCCGACTGCAACGGCAGCAGGGTCGCCGAACCGAACGCCGAGAGGAACAGCCCGGCGTACGCGGCCCAGTCAGTCAACACCGAACGCTCCCAGCGCCATTCGCATCCCCACTCCAATCCGAAAAAAACTGACCTGGGACAGCCGTCCCGAGGCCGGCGAAGCATACCCTGGCAGGCAAGGGCATTTCCCCGGTTATCCGAAAAGGAGGCAGGCCATGTTCATTCCCGGCCATCTGCATCTCGCCTCGGCCAGCGAAGTCGACCGCCAGGCATTCGATATCCACCTGCGCTACCGGGTCCTGGAGGCCGAGGCCCGCCCGGTGGCCGTACACTTCGACATGGAGGGCCGGATCGACGGCCAGCCTTTCAGCGAAAGCTTCGAACTGCCACGCGACGCCGCCGTGCATTTCGCCAGCCGTGCCAGTCGCCTGGCCCGGCGCCACGGCCTGCGCTTGCGGCAGGGACCGATCGTGCGCCAGCGCCGCGAGTACGACGCTATGTTCGACGACCTGCGCCGACGCCTGAAACTCAAGAGCGGCGAAGCGATCGACCTCGACCGCTACCTGCGCGGCGAGGCCGGGGCATCCTGAAACGGCTCTCCCGCATGCTACGGAAGCCCCCGACGCAGGCCATGCCGTGCAACTTTCAGCGAAGCGGGCGACTCCATACCTAGGTAACCATCCTCGTCAAGGAGACCGACATGACTCTGAAAACCCGCTCCGCTCGCGCCAAGCAGGCTATCCAGGACCAGGCCATGGCCGAACTGCAGGACCTGATCGCCGAGGTGGACCAGTTGATGAGCGGCACCGGCAGCCTGGCCGGCAAGGAGGGCGCGAACCTGCGTGAACAGATCAATTCCGTGCTGCATCGTGGTCGCGACGCCATCGAGCGCACCCGCCGCGGCGTGGTGCAACGCAGCCAGGCGGCCGCCGAAGCGACCGAGGAATACGTCGAGGACCACCCCTGGCAGACCATCGCCGTCTCGGCCGGCGCCGGCTTCCTCCTCGGCTTGCTGGTGGGCCGCCGCTAGGGCGTTTCCGCAGGCAACAGAAAGCCCGCGCTCGGCGGGCTTTTCGGCAAGGCAAGGGCCTTGGCTCAGGCGGAGATCGCCGCCTCCAGCGGCCAACTCAGTTCCCAGGTTCCCTTCAAGGCTTCCGCCTCGTCACGGCTGGTGAAGGGGCCGGCCCACATGGCGCCGTCCACCATCAGGATCCAACAGGCCAGCAATCCCTTGCTGCGCAGCGATTCGGGAACGGACGTCCCCACCAGCACGGCGACTTCGATTCTGGACATAGGCTGACTCCGGTTATCATTAGCTTGCTAATAATAAGCGCCCGCCCCTTCGCCATGAAGCGCGCCGCGCACAACAGTCTTTTTCATCTGCGACAAAATTACCCACCCCCGGCTCCCACGGCGGCCCTGCCGTCCCGCCGGCTATAGTGGAAAAACAGCGAGTCCAGGAGGAACCGTCATGGACACCAGCCCGCACACCTTTTCCAACCTGTTCCGCCAGTTGGGGCTCCCCGCTGGGCGGGACGACATCGTCGCCTTTCTCGCCCGGCACCACCTCGAGGAGGGCACGGCGCTGCCCGATGCGCCATTCTGGAACCCTGCCCAGGCCAGCTTCCTGCGCGAGGCCCTGGCCGAGGACTCCGACTGGGCCGAACAGGTCGATGAACTGGCCTTGCAACTGACCCGCTGAAAAAAACGCAAACTGATGCGCTGACGGCTCTATCGTGCGGAACTTGCTATGAGTTGGCGGGGAATTTCAAGTCACCGGCATCGATAGCCACTATCAGCCCAAAGCATTTTTCCCCAGCGGAGCGGCGTGAGATCGTAGCGGCGTCGGGAGAACCCCAAGTCCCCGACGCTCCTTTGAAGACCATCGCCCTCCCCCCGCAGATGGTCTTTTTTTTGCCCGCGATTCGGCCGTGCCCCGACCGGCTGGCCCAGGACATGGAACATTCCGTTACGTCCCCCACTGAACTTTTCACCCGTGCCTCGGTGTCTTACCCTGCTCGCGTTACCACGTAAGGAGAACCTCAAGGACATGAAAGCACTACTGACCGCCGCCGGCGTTGCCGCTCTTTCCAGCACCGCCATGGCCGCCAAACTGGATGAAAAGGTTCCCTACCCGAAGGCAGATGCCGGCTTCACCCGCCAGGTCATCCACCTGCCGAAACAGGACGCGGAAGACGCATTCAAGGTCGAGATCATCGCCGGCAAGACCCTCGAGGCCGACTGCAACCAGCAGCGCCTGGGCGGCGAACTGGAAGAACACACCCTGGAAGGCTGGGGCTACTCCTACTACCGCCTGGACAAGGTCAGCGGGCCGATGAGCACGATGATGGCCTGCCCCGGCCAGAAGAAGGAGCAGCGCTTCATCCCGGTGGTCGGCGAAGGCTTCCTGCTGCGCTACAACAGCAAGCTGCCGATCGTGGTCTATGCGCCGAAGGACGTGGAGGTCCGCTATCGGATCTGGTCGGCGTCCGAAAAGGTCGAGAAAGCGGTCAGCGAATAAACGCCGCGCATGAAAAAGCCGCCCACGGGCGGCTTTTTTCGTTGCGCCGGCTTCAGCCCGGCACCAGGCCGATGTTCAAGCCGGAGTCCACGGTGATCCGGTAATGCGTGGTCTGCCCGTTCTGCACATGCACCACCTGCTTGGGCGCCTCGCCGCGGCAGATCCCATCGCCCTGCACGGATACCACCCGCAGCCCCGCCGGAAGACGGAAACGCGCGCTCTCGCCGGCCTGGATCTCGGCGGCCAGGCGGCTATCGATGATCAAGCGGGTATTGCAGACGCTGCCGAGGAACTCGCGGTCCCGGGAAACCACCAGGAAGGCGTCGCCGTCGTCACGGAACTGGTAGTTGTACAAACGCTCCTTCGGTACCTGGTCCGTCTCGTCGAGCGAGGGCGTCGATGTCGAACAACCCGCCAGCAAGACGGCCCCCAGTAGCATCCCCAAAATCCGCATAGTGACCCCAATCCGTTCATCGAAATGCCGCACCCCATCCTCGCCGGGGCAGACCTTCATGGCTTGCGGTCGTACTTCCTCCCTGAACCGGCACCACAGCGCACGTCCGTCTAAGGTAGGCGATTTGCCCCGGCCAAGGCGAGCGCGAATGGCGCTGAAGAAAAAAAATCCTCAGACGGAGGCCGCCTCGCCGGCCGGCAACGCGGAAGTCGGGAGGCCGAACAGGCGATCGAAGGCCCAGTTGAAGAGGAAGGTGTAGCACGGGATCAGGACGATCAGCGCCAGGTCCAGCCAGAACGCCTCCAGCAGGGAAATCCCCATCCACCAGGCGATCAGCGGGATCAGGTAGACCACCAGGGTCAGCTGGAAGCCGATGGCGTGCGCCACCCGCCGCGCAATGCTGCGTCCGCGCACGGCCTGGCGCCGCTCCCAGAACTCGAACAGGCAGTTGTAGATGAAGTTCCAGGTCACCGCGACGGTGGTGATCACCACCGCCAGGGGGCCGGTGGTAGTGGGCGTGGAACCGGCGAGCAGGGCCAGCCCCAGGGTCGAGATACTCATCCCGATCAATTCGTAGGCGGTCACGTAGACCAGTTTGCGCTTGATGCCTTGCACGTGGACCTCTCGGGCGTGATAGCGGAAAGGCGGGCAAGGTTGGATCAATTTTCTTGACAGAAAAAGTCAGCAGCTTTCAGATCTGCTGATAGGAGAATTGCCATGAACTTTTCCAGCGATACCATCGAGCTGTTCCTCGCCGTCCTCGACCGCGGCTCCTTTTCCGGCGCCGCCCGTGCCTTGGGTCGAGTGCCTTCGGCGGTGAGCATGGGCATCGCCAACCTGGAGGCGGAGCTGGGTTTCGCCCTTTTCGAGCGAACCCACCGCGAAGCCCGTCCTACGGCGCTGGCCAGGGCCCTGGCACCGCAAGCGCGGATGATCGCCGAGCAGCTCGCCCAGTTGCAGGTGCATGCGCTGGAACTCTCCCAGGGATTGGAAAGCCGCCTGTCGCTCGGCGTGGTTGCGGACATCGACAGCGGGCGGCTGTTCGGCGCCCTCCGCACCCTTTCCGAGCGCTACCCGCTGCTCGATGTCGAGGTGCTCAGCGCGGCGCAGGACGATGCCCTCGCCCTGCTCCATGGCGGCCGCATCAGCCTGTGCTTCGGATTCGCCGGCATCAGCGTGAACCCGCAGGAGCGCTTCCAGTATGTCGGCGCGGAATCGCTGGTCGCGACCATCTCGCCGCACCATCCCGCGCTGCAGAAGCCGGGGCAGGCGCTGTACCTGGAAGAGCTGGTGAACGTGCGGCAGATCCTGGTGGCCAGTTGCGACCTGCCGTTGGCCGACACCCGTCCGCTGATTGCCGGCGCCTGCTGGCGCACCGACAGCCTGGGCACGGCGCTGGAAATGGTCGAGGCGGGGATCGGCTGGGGCAATTTCCCGTTGTCCCGGGTCGCCCCGCTGCTGGCAACGGGAAGGCTGGTACGCCTGGACTTCAGGAATACCAAGAACGAGCTGAAACTGCCTGTCCACGCTATCTGGCTGAAAAACCAGCCATTGCGCAAGGCCGCCCAGGAACTGGTTGGCATGCTGGCCACCCGTCCCGATTGAAGCGTTATGGAATGCACTTCACAGAAAAAACGAGACCCGTCACGCGAATCGCCGCACACGCCGGCTCCCCGGCCTCCAGTACTTGATCTCGATCAAGCGCAGCGCCGGCCATAGGCAGATGATCGTTCTGCGGCCATCCTCCGTTTGCGGCCGTAGAGCTCCGGACACTTCATGCTAGGGGGGCCGGAGCTCTTCCCTCTTCCTCGCGGCTCAGGAACAGGTCCTGGCCGCATC
>NZ_SCND01000199.1:0-10959 GCF_005503585.1 Pseudomonas sp. 2VD | reverse complement strand
GGAACGACCTTGCCCTTCTTCCCGCCCTTGTCCTTGCCGCCGCCGACGCGCGCCTCGGCGAGCAGCGCCTGCTTCACCTCGCGACTCTTGCGCACGTCGGTGTTGCCGAGCATCTCCGCGGCCTGCGCCAGCAGCTCCGGCGCGACCGGCGGCAGCGCCTGCACCTTGCCGGCCTTGCGCCGCGGCACCACCGCGGCGTCGGGACTGGCCAGCGCCGGCTCCAGGTCGACCTCGGGCACGGTTGCGCCCTTGCGCCCCTTCGGCGCCTTGCCGGCGTTCGCCGACTTGTCGCCGTTGCGCTTCTTGCGTCCGATCGGCGCGCTCAGCACGTTTCCGGCCAGCTCGAAATCGATCTTCCGCTCGTCCAGGTCGACCCGCGCCACTACCACTTCCGTGGTGTCGCCGAGACGGAAGCTGCGCCCGGTGCGCTCGCCGCTGAGGCGATGGTGCACGGCGTCGAAATGATAGTAATCGCCGGGCAGCGCGGTCACATGGACCAGGCCTTCGACGAAGATGTCGGTCAGCTCGACGAACAGACCGAAACCGGTGACCGCGGTGATTACGCCAGGGAAGGTCTCGCCGACCCGCTCGCGCATGTATTCGCACTTCAGCCAGTTGGTCACGTCGCGGGTGGCCTCGTCGGCACGCCGCTCGGTCATCGAGCACTGCTCGCCCAACTGGTCCAGGCGCAATTCGTCGTACGGATAGATGCGCGCCTTGGGCATGCTCGCCGCGCCGGCCCGCTGCACGTGCGGAGTCTCCGCCTTGGAGCGGATCACACTGCGGATCGCACGATGCACCAGCAGGTCCGGGTAGCGCCGGATCGGCGAGGTGAAGTGGGTGTAGGCGTCGTAGTTGAGGCCGAAGTGGCCATTGTTGTCCGGGCTGTACACCGCCTGGCTGAGCGAACGCAGCATGACCGTCTGGATCAGGCGGAAGTCGGCGCGGTCGTGGATCTTCTCCAGCAACTCCTGGTAGTCGCCCGGGGTCGGCGCGGCCTTGCCGCGGCCGAGGCTCAACCCCAGCTCGCCGAGGAACTGGCGCAGGTTGTTGAGCTTCTCCTGCGGCGGGCCGTCATGCACCCGGTACAACGCCGGGATGGCGTGCTTCTGCAGGAAGCGTGCGGTCGCCACGTTGGCGCAGAGCATGCACTCTTCGATCAGGCGGTGCGCATCGTTGCGCTGGGTCGGGCGGATTTCCGAGATCTTCCGGTCGGCGCCGAAGACGATGCGGGTTTCCTGGGTCTCGAAATCGATCGCGCCGCGGACATGGCGGCCGGCCAGCAGCGCTTTATACAGCGCATACAACTGCTGCAGGTGCGGCACCACGCCGGGCAACTGCTGGCGCAGGTTCTCGGCCTCGACGCTGTCGGGATGCTCGAGCAACTGGCTGACCTTGGTGTAGGTCAGGCGCGCATGGGAGTGGATCACCGCTTCGTAGAACTGATAGCCGGTCAGCTTGCCGGCCTTGGACAGGGTCATCTCGCAGACCATGGCCAGCCGGTCGACCAGCGGATTCAGCGAGCAGAGACCATTGGACAGCACCTCCGGCAGCATCGGGATCACCCGCTCGGGGAAATACACCGAGTTGCCGCGCCTGGCCGCCTCTTCGTCCAGCGCCGAACCGACCTTCACGTAGTGCGAGACATCGGCGATCGCCACGAACAGGCGCCAGCCGCCGCCGCGCTTGGCCTCGGCGTACACCGCGTCGTCGAAGTCGCGGGCATCCTCGCCGTCGATGGTGACGAAGGGCACCTGGCGCAGGTCGACACGCTTTTCCTTGTCCTTCTCCGCCACTTCCGGCTTGAGCTTGGCCGCTTCCTTCTCCACCGCGGCCGGCCAGACGTGGGGGATATCGTAGCTGCGCAGGGCGACTTCGATCTCCATCCCCGGCGCCATGTAGTCGCCGAGCACCTCGACGATCTCGCCCTGGGCCTGGCGGTGGATGCTCGGCCATTGCTCGATGCGCACCTGGACGAACTGGTTGTGCCTGGCCTTGCCGGCCTTGCCCGGCGGGATCAGGACTTCCTGCTGGATCTTCGGGTTGTCCGCGACCACCACGCCGATGCCGCTTTCCTCGAAGTAGCGGCCGACCACGATCTCGTGGGCCCGCTCGATCACCTCGACCAACTGGCCTTCGCGGCGTCCGCGCCGGTCATGGCCGGACACCCGGGCCAGGGCGCGGTCGCCGTCGAACACCAGGCGCATCTGGGTGGGGCTGAGGAACAGGTCGTCGCTGCCATCGTCGGGGATCAGGAAGCCGAAGCCATCGCGGTGCCCGCTGATGCGGCCGCGGATCAGGTCCAGCTTGTCCACCGGCGCGTAGGCGCCACGACGCGTATAGATAAGCTGCCCGTCGCGCTCCATGGCGCGCAGGCGACGACGCAAGGCCTCTTCCGGCTCCTCGCCGGCGAGCCCGAACTCGTCGAGCAACTGGGAGCGAGTCGCCGGAGCGCCTCGCTCGGATAGGTGAGCCAGGATCAGTTCCCGGCTGGGGATGGGGTTTTCGTACTTTTCCGCTTCGCGAGCGGCCTCGGGATCGAGGTTTTGCCAATCGGCCATTAGAGGTAGGTCACCTTTTCTTCTTTAGCGTTTGCTGCCATTGCTCTATTGAAGCGCGAAAACGCTTCGTCGGTCAGCTTCGGCAGCAGAATAATTTTTATCGCATCAGGGGTTTACAAGCAGAATACGTACTCGTATAGTTCGCGCCCACAACGTTGCTGAGACGTTGTAACACGGAAACGATGAGCGATCATCGACTCCAGTGCCCAGGTGGCGGAATTGGTAGACGCACTAGGTTCAGGTCCTAGCGGTGGCAACACCGTGGAAGTTCGAGTCTTCTCCTGGGCACCATATTTCAGACAAAGCCGGACATTAGACCGTTTTTGTTTCAGCAGTTCAGCCACTACCAGGCATTGAAACTGCGACAAGGTTTGCAACACCCAAGTCGATGAGCGATCATCGCACAATGCTGAAAAGCATGCCCAGGTGGCGGAATTGGTAGACGCACTAGGTTCAGGTCCTAGCGGTGGCAACACCGTGGAAGTTCGAGTCTTCTCCTGGGCACCATCTTCAAGACAAACAGCCGAGCATCGCTCGGCTTTTTGTTGTCCGCGATTTTTCCCTTCGAGCCACGCCACCTCCCCCCGCTCGCCGCGGCGCCGACCCCGGAAATGAAAACGGGCCGCATGCGCAGCCCGTTCCGTCATCGCCCCGCTATCCGCCTCAGGCGAATGGATGGCGCAGGATGATGGTTTCGTTGCGGTCCGGACCGGTGGAGATGATATCGATCGGCGCACCCACCAGTTCTTCCACGCGCTTGATGTAGGCGCGGGCGTTGGCCGGCAACTCTTCCAGGGTCTTCGCACCCACGGTCGACTCGCTCCAGCCGGGCATTTCCTCGTAGACCGGCTGCAGGCCGATGTAGCTGTCGGCATCGGTCGGCGCTTCCAGCACATCGCCATCGGCATTCTTGTAGCCGACGCACAGGCGCACCACGTCCAGACCATCGAGCACGTCGAGCTTGGTCAGGCACAGGCCGGAGATGCTGTTGATCTCGATGGCGCGGCGCAGGATCACGGCATCGAACCAGCCGCAGCGACGAGCGCGACCGGTGGTGGCACCGAACTCGTGGCCGCGCTTGGCAAGGTAGGCGCCGACGTCGTCGAACAGCTCGGTCGGGAACGGACCGGAGCCGACGCGAGTGGTATAGGCCTTGGTGATACCCAGTACGTAGTCCAGGTACAGCGGGCCGAAGCCGGAACCGGTGGCGGTACCGCCAGCGGTGGTGTTGGAACTGGTCACGTAGGGATAGGTGCCATGGTCGATGTCCAGCAGCGATCCCTGGGCGCCTTCGAACATGATGTCCTTGCCGTGCTTGCGCAGGTCGTGCAGGGTCGCAGCGACATCGGCCATCATCGGCTTGAGCAGCTCGGCATACTCCATCGCCTCGTCCAGGGTCTTCTGGAAGTCGATGGCCGGCTCCTTGTAGTAGTGCTGCAGGACGAAGTTATGGTAGTCCAGCAGCTCGCCCAGCTTGGCGGCGAAGCGCTCGCGGTGGAACAGGTCGCCGACGCGCAGGCCGCGACGCGCCACCTTGTCCTCGTATGCCGGGCCGATGCCACGACCGGTGGTGCCGATCTTGGCTTCGCCGCGGGCCTTCTCGCGCGCCTGGTCGAGGGCGACGTGATAGGACAGGATCAGCGGACAGGAAGGACTGATGCGCAGGCGCTCGCGCACCGGCACGCCCTTCTCTTCCAGCTTGGTGATTTCGCGCAGCAGCGCATCCGGCGCCAGCACCACGCCATTGCCGATCAGGCACTGCACGCCTTCGCGCAGGATGCCCGATGGAATCAGGTGCAGGACGGTTTTCTCGCCATCGATCACCAGGGTGTGGCCAGCGTTGTGACCACCCTGGTAGCGAACTACGGCAGCCGCCTGCTCGGTGAGCAGGTCGACGATCTTGCCCTTGCCCTCATCACCCCATTGGGTGCCCAGGACTACGACATTCTTACCCATAACACTTGTCCCCATCGTGGAAGTTCGATGCCGGCCGCGGCCGGCGGAATCTCAGGACGCCAGCGGCGCCACCTGCCAATTGCCATCGCGCAGCGCCAGCTGCCGGTCGCAGCCCGCCTCGCGCGCAGAAGCCGCATCCTGCCCGGGCAGAGCCTGGACGACACGCTGCCCGTCGCGGCGCAGTCGTTGCACCGCCTGCCAGAGCCCGGCCCCTTCGGCCGGCGCCCAGATACCCGATACAGCCTGGTCCAACCGGGCCTGGCCGAGAGTGACCAGGCTTTTCAGATCGGTGGAGAAACCGGTGGCCGGGCGGGCGCGCCCGAAATCGGCACCGATATCATCATAGCGACCGCCCTGGGCGATGGACTGGCCAACGCCGGGCACGAAGGCCGCAAACACCACGCCGGTGTGATAGTGATAGCCACGCAGCTCGCCGAGGTCGAAATACAGCGGCAAGCCGGGGAAACGTCCAGCCAGCGAATCGGCGATCTCGATCAGCTCGTTCAGCGCCACCTGGACATCGGCCGGCGCCGCCGCCAGACGGGCACGGCCCTGCTCCAGCGCATCGCGGCCGCCGCATAGCTCGGCCAGCGCACGCAACATGCCGCGCAGCTCGGCAGGCAGGTCTGCAGTCAGCGCCTCGACCTCGTCCACCGCCTTGCGCTGCAAGGCATCGAACAACTGCTGCTCGACTTCGCCGGACAGCCCTGCCGCGCGCGCCAGGCCGCGGTAGATACCGACATGGCCGAGGTCCATGTGCACGTCCGGCACTTCCGCCATCTCGAGCATTTCCAGCATCAGGCTGATCACCTCGACATCGCTGGCAGGGCTCGGATCGCCGTACAGCTCGGCGCCCAGCTGGATCGGACTACGCGAAGTGGACAGCGCGCGCGGCTGCGCATGCAGCACGCTGCCGGCATAGCACAGGCGGCTCGGTCCCTCGCGGCGCAGGCTGTGCGCATCCATCCGCGCCACTTGCGGCGTAATGTCGGCACGGAAACCCATGAGCCGGCCGGACGCCGGGTCGGTCACCTTGAAGGTGCGCAGGTCAAGATCCTGTCCCGCACCGGTGAGCAGCGACTCCAGGTATTCGATATGCGGGGTCACGACGAACTCGTAACCCCAGCGGTGGAACAGATCCAGCACCTGACGGCGGGCTGCTTCGATGCGCGCCGCCTCCGGGGGCAGCACCTCTTCGATCCCATCTGGCAGCAGCCAGCGGTCTACCGTTGCCATTTCGCCTCTCCCCTTTCAGCCGGGCGGCACATCATCAGTGAATCCAGTAAAGAAGCAGGGTGCCGAGCAGCATGCTGCCCAGCCCCACGAGACGCAGGTGACGGTCGCTCAGCCGGCCGATGCCGGTGACCGCCTCGCGCCATTGTCGCGGACACAGGAACGGCAGGATGCCTTCCAGCACCAGCACGAGACAAAAAGCGATGCCGAATTCCTGCCACATGATTCTCGCGGACGCAAAAAAGCCGGGATTTCCCGGCTGGCTCATCATAACACGATTTCTCCGGCGGGCGCTGCCGCCCGCCGGAGAACCGAGTATTACTTGTTGGCCTTGTTCAGATAGCGGAAGAACTCGCTGCTCGGATCGAGCACCAGTACGTCGCGCTTCTCGGCGAAGCTTTCGCGATACGCCTTCAGGCTACGGTAGAAGGAATAGAACTCCGGATCCTGGTTGTAGGCCTTGGCGTAGATCGCGGCAGCCTTGGAGTCGCCGTCACCGCGGGTCTCTTCCGACTCGCGGTAGGCTTCGGCAACGATTACCCGGCGCTGGCGATCGGCGTCGGCACGAATGCCTTCGGCCAGTTCGCGACCCTTGGCGCGGTGCTCGCGGGCCTCGCGCTCACGCTCGGTGCTCATCCGCTCGAAGACGCTGCGATTGACTTCCTTCGGCAGGTCGATGGCCTTGACCCGCACGTCGATCACCTCGATACCCAGCTCCTTCTGCGCCATGCGGTTCAGCGAAGCGGTGATGTCGCCCATCAGCGCGTCGCGCTCGCCCGATACCACTTCATGCAGGGTACGCTTGCCGAACTGGTCGCGCAGACCCGCTTCGAGACGCCGCGACAGGCGTTCGTCGGCGATCTGCTTGAGGCCCGAGGTAGCGGTATAGAAGCGCTCGGCATCCGCCACCCGCCACTTGGCATAGGCATCCACCATCACCGCTTTCTTTTCCAGGGTCAGGAAGCGCTGGGTCGGGGCATCCAGGGTCAGCAGGCGAGCGTCGAACTTGCGCACCTGGTTGACGTACGGGATCTTGAAGTGCAGGCCCGGCTTGACGTCGGACTCGACCACCCGGCCGAAGCGCAACATGACCGCGCGCTCGGTCTGCTGGACTACGTAGACGCTGTTCCACAGGACGATGGCGGCGACGACACCGACGATCAGAGCGATCAAAGACTTGTTGCCCATCAGCGGCTCTCCCTCGTACGCGCGTCTTGCTGGCGCAGATCGTTGACGATCCGCGACCCCAGGTCGGAAGCGCTGGCGCTGCCACCACCGGCGGAAGCACCGGCACCCGTAGCGGGCGCGGCGTTACGACCATCGATCATCTTGTCCAGCGGCAGGTAGAGCAGGTTGTTCTGCCCTTGCTGACCGGTCACCAGCACCTTGCTGGTCTGGCTGAAGACTTCCTGCATGGTGTCCAGGTACAGACGCTCGCGCGTCACTTCCGGAGCCTTGCGATATTCCACCAGCAGCTTGGAGAAGCGATCCGCCTCACCCTGGGCGCGCGAAATCACCTCGTCGCGGTAACCGTTGGCTTCTTCGATGATGCGCTGAGCCTGGCCACGCGCCTCCGGCACCACGCCGTTGGCATAGGCTTCGGCCTGGTTCTTCTCGCGCTGCTCGTCCTCGCGGGCCCGGATCACGTCATCGAACGCTTCCTGCACCTCACGCGGGGCCTGGGCGCTCTGGATGTTCACCTGGGTCACGGTGATACCGGTCCTGTAGGTATCCAGGAAGCGTTGCAGGCGCTCGCGCACCTCGGTCGCCATCTGCTCGCGGCCTTCGGTGAGGATCCGGTCCATGGTGGTGGAGCCGGCGACATGCCGCAGCGCGCTCTCGGTCGCCTGCTGCAGGCTGACCTCGGGCTGGTCGACGTTGAGCACGAAGTCCTGCAGGTTGCTGATCTTGTACTGCACGGTCAGCGGCACTTCGACGATGTTCTCGTCCTCGGTGAGCATCTGCCCCTGCTTGCTGTACGCACGCTCGCGGGTGACGTTCTCCTGGAAGCGCTTGTCGATCGGCGGGAAGTAGAAGTTCAGGCCGGGACCGACCGTCTCGTAATACTTGCCGAAGCGCAGGATGACCGCCTGCTCCTGCTCGTCCACCACATAGATGGCGTTGTACAGCCAGAGCACGGCGAGGATCGCCAGGCCGATGCCGAACAGGCCCAGGCCACCGCCCTTGCCGCCGGAACCGGAGCCGGAACCGTTGCCACTGCGTTTTTTTCCACCGAACAGCCCGTTCAGGCTGTCCTGAAGCTTGCGGAAAGCCTCATCCAGGTCGGGCGGCCCCTTGCGGTCACCACCGCCGCCACCACCACCGCGGCGGCCTCCCCACGGGTCTCGATCGTTGTTGTTCGAGTTGTCACCCGGCTCGTTCCAAGCCATAGCGCTCTCCATCTAGTAACGCGAAACGCGCCTGCGGCGCGGCCACCCATGCTACCGAATGCCCTGCCCGCTGCCAAAAGCAGCGATACGGGCTTTATTGCAAAGTGTGTTGCGCAACGAACTCCGCCGGCTGCCAGCCAGCGCGGCTCGCCAGGCGGTTCAACTCGGCCCGCGGCAGGCGCACCTGCAGCAGGGTACAACCTTCCTCATCGTGCGCCTCGGACTGCACCGCGCCCAGTTCGAACAACTGGGCGCGCAGGCGCCCGAGCCGCTGGGGCAGGCGCAAGGTCCCGACGAAGAGGTCCTCGCCGAGCAGCTCGGCGATGGCCTGGCGCAACAGGTCGAGGCCTTCGCCGGTCTGCGCCGACAGCCAGACGCGCACCGGCTTGCCGGAGTCGTCGCGCTGGATGTGCGGCTCGACCGAGGGTAGCAGGTCGACCTTGTTATAGACCTCGAGCATCGGCAATTCGTTGGCGCCGATCTCGCCGAGCACCGCCAGCACCTGCTCGACCTGCGCATCCCGTTCGGGCTCGTAGGCGTCGATCACGTGCAGCAGGAGGTCGGCGTTGCTCGACTCTTCCAGCGTAGCGCGGAAGGCCTCCACCAGCTTGTGCGGCAGGTGACGGATGAAGCCCACCGTGTCGGCCAGCACCACCGGCCCGAGATCGTCCAGTTGCAGGCGACGCAGGGTGGGGTCGAGGGTGGCGAACAACTGGTTGGCGGCATACACCTCGGAGGCGGTGAGCGCATTGAACAGGGTCGATTTGCCGGCGTTGGTATAGCCGACCAGGGAGACCGCCGGGATATCCGCGCGCTTGCGCCCGCGTCGAGCCTGCTCGCGCTGGCTGCGGACCTTCTCCAGGCGCTGCTTGATCTGGCGGATGCGCACGCGCAGCAGGCGTCGGTCGGTTTCCAGCTGGGTCTCGCCCGGACCGCGCAGGCCGATACCGCCTTTCTGCCGTTCGAGGTGGGTCCAGCCGCGTACCAGCCGCGTGCTCATGTGCTCCAGTTGCGCCAGTTCCACCTGCAACTTGCCTTCGTGGGTACGTGCGCGCTGGGCGAAGATGTCGAGGATCAGCCCGGTCCGGTCGAGTACGCGGCACTCGAACGCTCGCTCGAGGTTGCGCTCCTGGCTGGGCGTCAAGGTGTGGTTGAAAATCACCAGCTCGACGTTTTCGGCCTTGACCAGGTCGTGCAACTCCTCGACCTTGCCACTGCCGATAAGATATTTGGCGCTCGGCTGGTGGCGGGAGACGCTGACGAATGCCACCGTTTCCGCGCCGGCCGAACGCACCAGCTCCTGGAACTCCTGCGGGTCTTCACGCGCCTCGGGGTTCTGCCCTTCCAGATGCACCAGAACAGCCTGTTCCCCACCACCTGGGCGCTCAAAGAACAAAGCGGACTCCCGTCAAGCGTTGCCCGGCTCGGCCGGCTGGTCACCGCTCGGCAGACGCACCGGACGGCTCGGTACCACGGTAGAGATCGCGTGCTTGTAAACCATCTGGCTGACGGTGTTCTTCAGCAGGATGACAAACTGGTCGAAGGACTCGATCTGGCCTTGCAGCTTGATGCCGTTGACCAGATAGATGGAAACCGGGACGCGTTCTTTCCGCAGGGTATTGAGGTAAGGGTCTTGTAGCGAATGCCCTTTTGACATGTGCCGCACTCCTTTAAGGATCGTAGTTTGAAGTAGTCGAATAGGGTGACTTGGCGCCGTCCAAACTCCGGTCTCGCTCCGGAAACAGACGGACAAATTAAGGTCTCAGGCCAATATGGAGACCGTTTTCAGGTATTTCAAGGCACGCGGCAGATTGTCACCTGCTAGGCTGTCCATCCAGTGTAGATGGCTCCAGCTTCGCAGCCAGGTGAACTGGCGCTTGGCCAACTGGCGGGTAGCGATGATGCCGCGTTCGGTCATTTCAGCGTAGGACAGCTTGCCATCCAGGTAATCCCACACCTGACGGTAACCCACGGCTCTAATAGACGGTAATCCTGCATGCAAGTCACTTCTGGCATGCAGTGCTTCGACCTCGGCGATGAAACCCTGTTCCAGCATCTGGCGAAAACGCTGCGCAATCCGCGCGTGCAACACCTGGCGCTGCTCGGGAGCAATCGCCAGCTGAGCGACAGTATACGGCAATTGATTCCTGCCTGACGCGTCAAAATCCGCCTTTTCAGCGCTTTGCCGGCGACGCAGGTCGCTCATCGACACCCCGCCGAGGCGATACACCTCGAGCGCCCGCATCAGTCGCTGCGGGTCGTTGGGGTGGATGCGCGCAGCCGACTCCGGGTCGACCTCGGCGAGTTGCCGGTGCAGCGCCTCCCAACCTTCGGCCAGGGCCTCGGCCTCGATCGCCGCGCGCACCTCGGGATCGGCGCCGGGCATGTCGGCCAGGCCCTCGAGCAACGCCTTGTAATAGAGCATGGTGCCCCCCACCAGCAGGGGAATCCTGCCGCGCGCGGTGGCCTCGGCCATCGCCGCCAGGGCGTCGGCGCGGAATTCCGCGGCCGAATAGCTCTCCGCCGGGTCGCGGATATCGATCAGGCGGTGCGGATAGCGCGCCAGCAGCTCCCGGGAAGGCTTGGCCGTACCGATATCCATGCCGCGGTAGATCAGCGCCGAGTCGACGCTGATCAGCTCGCAGGGCAGCGCATCGGCCAGCGCCATCGCCAGGTCGGTCTTGCCGGCGGCGGTCGGCCCCATGAGAAAGATGGCGGGAGGCAGGGAAGACATCGGAAAGCTCTTGGACAAAGCGCATAGCTTCGGGCTTTGCGCCCGAAGCTGCAAGGCTCAGCGTCCGCGCAGGAAGAGCTTGTCC
>NZ_SCND01000198.1:0-11155 GCF_005503585.1 Pseudomonas sp. 2VD | reverse complement strand
GTAGTTGGAAGGAATCCAGCCTTGCAGCCAGCCGAGGTAGCCGGCCGTCGGCAACATAAGCAGGGCGAGGGCGGCGGCGCGTGCCTGGCTCTTCCAGCCCCTGCGGCGACGGCTGAACGGGCGGGTTGCGGCGTGGTTGCGAAGCTCGGGCGCCGGCGTTCGCGGCAGCAGTTCGCTGAGCGACCAGATCTCCTCCATTTCTGCGTATTCGGCGGCGTGCCGGGGATCGGCTGCCAGCCAGCGCTGGAACTCGCCACGCTCTTCCTCGGAGAAGTCCTCGGCGTGCAGGCGCATGCACCAATGCGCGGCGTCCTGCACAAGGGTGTCGCTGTCGGCGGGAGAGGGTGTCTTCATCGAGGGTTCCAGTTATGCCTTCGGATTGCGCTGCGAGCGAAACAAGGCTTTAAAGCTTGATGAGAATTATTATAAATTTAATGATTTCATACTGCCAATGTCGCCGGCAGGCGATCCCGCCCTTGGAAGGACAGTGCCGTAGAGGCAGCGAGCAGGAGTCGTCTTGGAAAACCATTATCGGGAGCTGCTGCGATTCCTCAGTGCCAGGCTCGGGGATCGACACGCAGCGGCGGATGTCGCCCACGACGCGTATTTGCGCGTTCTGGAGCGCTCCAGTCAAGCGCAGATCGAGCATCCGAAGGCTTTTCTGTACCGGACGGCGCTCAACCTGGCGGTGGACGAGCACCGTCGCAGCCGGGTGCGCCGGGCGGAACCCCTGGAGGTCCTGGACGACGAGGAGGGCCTGGCCAGTCCCTCGCCGCAGACGGTGGTCGACCAGGGGCAGCGCCTGGACAACCTGCAGCGCGCGCTGGCCGAGTTGCCGGCCATCTGCCGCAGTTCCTTCCTGTTGCGCAAGCTGGACGGCCTGTCCCATTCGCAGATCGCCGAACATCTCAATATTTCCCGCAGCCTGGTGGAAAAGCACATCGTCAACGCGATGAAGCACTGTCGGGTGCGCATGCGCGAATGGGAAGCCGACTGATTTCGCTATTCGTGCTCGGCAACGCTTAAATTTCATTTCCCTGTCCTCGTTCCTAGTCAACAGATGGCCCTCCAGGGCTGCTCTCGACTTATCGCTCCCGCTTGAAAGGGGGCCAATCCAGAGGAACTGGAAATGACTCAGGCAACTGCAACCGCCGTGGTTCACGATCTCATCGGTGTCGGCTTCGGCCCTTCCAATATCGCCCTGGCGATTGCCCTCCAGGAACGGGCCCAGGCGCAGGGCGCCCTGGAAGTGCTGTTCCTGGACAAGCAGGGCGACTACCGCTGGCACGGCAACACCCTGGTGTCGCAGAGCGAGTTGCAGATCTCCTTCCTCAAGGACCTGGTGTCCCTGCGCAACCCCACCAGCCCGTATTCCTTCGTCAACTACCTGCACAAGCACGATCGCCTGGTCGACTTCATCAACCTGGGCACCTTCTATCCCTGCCGGATGGAGTTCAACGACTACCTGCGCTGGGTCGCCAGCCACTTCCAGGAGCAGAGCCGCTACGGCGAAGAGGTCCTGCGCATCGAGCCGATGCTGAGCGCCGGCCAGGTCGAGGCGCTGCGGGTGATCTCGCGCAACGCCGACGGCGAGGAGCTGGTGCGCACCACCCGCGCCCTGGTGGTCAGTCCCGGCGGCACCCCGCGTATCCCGCAGGTGTTCCGTGCGCTCAAGGGCGACGGCCGAGTGTTCCACCACAGCCAGTACCTGGAACACATGGCCAAGCAGCCCTGCAGCAGTGGCAAGCCGATGAAGATCGCCATTATCGGCGGCGGGCAGAGCGCGGCGGAGGCCTTCATCGACCTCAACGACAGCTACCCGTCGGTGCAGGCCGACATGATCCTGCGTGCCTCGGCGCTCAAGCCGGCGGACGATAGCCCGTTCGTCAACGAAGTGTTCGCGCCGAAGTTCACCGATCTCATCTACAGCCGCGAACATGCCGAACGCGAGCGTTTGCTGCGCGAATACCACAACACCAACTATTCGGTGGTGGATACCGACCTGATCGAGCGCATCTACGGCGTCTTCTACCGCCAGAAAGTCTCCGGCATCCCGCGCCACGCCTTCCGTTGCATGACCACCGTGGAGCGCGCGACCGCCACCGCCCAGGGCATCGAGCTGGCGTTGCGCGACGCAGGTAGCGGCGAGCTAAGCGTAGAGACCTACGACGCAGTGATCCTGGCCACCGGCTATGAGCGCCAGTTGCACCGCCAACTGCTCGAACCGCTGGCGGAGTACCTCGGCGACCACGAGATCGGCCGCGACTACCGCCTGCAGACCGACGAGCGCTGCAAGGTGGCGATCTACGCGCAGGGCTTCAGCCAGGCCAGCCATGGCCTCAGCGACACCCTGCTGTCGGTGCTGCCGGTGCGTGCCGAGGAAATCTCCGGCTCCCTGTACCAGCACCTGAAGCCCGGTACTGCGGCCCGCGCCCTGCACGAGCACGCCCTGGCCAGCTGACCGGCGCCACGCCGCCACGCCCTGTGTTGCCCGTTTCCCCGCCAGGGGATGCCCGGCACGCAGGGCGTTTTCGTTGCATGTCCCGGCCGTTCCGGCCACCACTTTGCAGAGAAACGACATCGATGGGGATGCGTACCGTACTGACCGGCCTGGCCGGCATGCTGTTGGGTTCGATGATGCCGGTCCAGGCCGATATGCCGCGGCCGACCGGGCTGGCCGCGGATATCCGCTGGACCGCCTATGGCGTGCCGCACATCCGGGCCAAGGATGAGCGCGGCCTGGGCTATGGCATCGGCTACGCCTACGCGCGCGACAACGCCTGCCTGCTGGCCGAGGAGATCGTCACCGCGCGCGGCGAGCGGGCGCGCTATTTCGGCAGCGAGGGCAAGTCGTCGGCGGAGCTGGACAACCTGCCGTCCGACATCTTCTACGCCTGGCTCAACCAACCCGAGGCGCTGCAAGCCTTCTGGCAGGCGCAGACGCCCGCGGTGCGCCAGTTGCTCGAAGGCTACGCCGCCGGTTTCAACCGCTTCCTCCGCGAGGCCGACGGCAAGACCACCAGTTGCCTTGGCCAGCCCTGGCTGCGGGCCATCGCGACCGATGACCTGCTGCGCCTGACCCGGCGCCTGCTGGTCGAAGGCGGGGTCGGCCAGTTCGCCGACGCGCTGGTGGCCGCCGCGCCGCCCGGCACGGAGAAGGTCGCCCTGAGCGGCGAGCAGGCGTTCCAGGTCGCCGAGCAGCGGCGCCAGCGCTTCCGCCTGGAGCGCGGCAGCAACGCCATTGCCGTTGGCAGCGAACGTTCGGCGGACGGCAAGGGCATGCTCCTGGCCAACCCGCACTTCCCCTGGAACGGCGCGATGCGTTTCTACCAGATGCACCTGACCATTCCCGGCCGGCTCGACGTGATGGGGGCCTCGCTGCCCGGCCTGCCGGTGGTCAACATCGGCTTCAGCCGCCACCTGGCCTGGACCCACACGGTGGATACCTCCAGCCACTTCACCCTGTATCGCCTGGCGCTGGACCCGAAGGACCCGCGGCGCTACCTGGTCGACGGTCGTTCGCTGCCGCTGGAGGAGAAGTCCGTCGCGATCGAGGTGCGCGGCGCCGACGGCAAGCTGTCGCGCGTCGAGCACAAGGTCTACCAGTCGATCTACGGCCCGCTGGTGGTCTGGCCCGGCAAGCTGGACTGGAACCGCAGCGAGGCCTATGCGCTGCGTGACGCCAACCTGGAGAACACCCGGGTACTGCAACAGTGGTACTCGATCAACCAGGCCAGCGACGTCGCCGACCTGCGCCGGCGCGTCGAGGCGCTACAGGGGATCCCCTGGGTCAACACCCTGGCCGCGGACGAGCAGGGCAACGCCCTGTACATGAACCAGTCGGTGGTGCCCTACCTGAAGCCGGAACTGATTCCCGCCTGCGCCATTCCGCAACTGGTCGCCGAAGGCCTGCCGGCCCTCCAGGGGCAGGACAGCCGCTGTGCCTGGAGCCGCGACCCGGCCGCAGCCCAGGCTGGCATCACCCCGGCGGCGCAACTGCCGGTGCTGTTGCGCAGGGACTTCGTGCAGAACTCCAACGACAGCGCCTGGCTGACCAACCCGGCGAGCCCGTTGCAGGGCTTTTCGCCCCTGGTCAGCCAGGAGAAACCCATCGGTCCGCGGGCGCGCTACGCCCTGAGCCGGCTACAGGGCAAGCAGCCGCTGGAGGCGAAGACGCTCGAGGAAATGGTCACCGCCAACCATGTCTTCAGCGCCGACCAGGTGCTGCCGGACCTGCTCCGCCTGTGCCGCGACAACCAGGGCGAGAATTCCCTTGCCCGTGCCTGCGCGGCCCTGGCGCAGTGGGACCGTGGCGCCAACCTCGACAGCGGCAGCGGCTTCGTCTACTTCCAGCGCTTCATGCAACGCTTCGCCGAACTCGACGGCGCGTGGAAGGAACCGTTCGATGCGCAACGTCCCCTGGATACGCCGCAAGGCATCGCCCTCGACCGGCCGCAGGTGGCGGCCCAGGTGCGCCAGGCGCTGGCGGACGCGGCGGCGGAGGTGGAGAAGAGCGGGATTCCCGACGGCGCGCGCTGGGGCGACCTGCAAGTGAGCACCCGTGGCCAGGAACGCATCGCGATTCCCGGCGGCGATGGCCATTTCGGGGTCTACAACGCGATCCAGAGCATCCGCAAGGGCGACCACCTGGAGGTGGTCGGCGGCACCAGCTACATCCAGCTGGTGACCTTCCCCGAGGAAGGGCCCAAGGCTCGCGGGTTGCTGGCTTTCTCCCAGTCCAGCGATCCGCGCTCGCCGCACTACCGCGACCAGACCGAGCTGTTTTCCCGCCAGCAATGGCAGACCTTGCCGTTCAGCGACAGGCAGATCGACGCCGACCCGCAACTGCAACGGCTAAGCATTCGCGAATGATAAGCAATGCCTATCAGATCTGATGGGAAAAAAACTGACGGTTTTTCCGCGCTCGTTCGTCTTTAACCATAGAGGCGGCCCACACCGCCCGGTTTCAGGGAACACGTGCAGGCAGCGAGCAGGGATGCTCGGCTTCGGCGGGGACCCGCTACCCACTCGTCCACGAAAGGAGCGTCACGATGACCCATTCGCCCGTCAAACAGATGTTGAAGGAGGCCGGCCTGAAGATGAGCCTGGCCCGGCTGAAAGTGATCGATGCGCTCTGGGAAGCCTCGGGGGAGCAGGGTCGGGTGCCGATCCGCACCCTGCACCGGCGTCTCTCCGAAACCGGTACCCCGCTGTCCCTGGTGAGCATCCGCCAGGTCCTCGGGCGCCTGGTGGAAAGCGGCCTGGTGACCCTCGACGAACAGGATGTCTACAGCCCCGGCAAGGCTTCCTGGGGCGGTGCCGCCGGTTCCGCGGCGCCCGAGCGCCGCGCCGCGGCCAACGAGCAGCGGCTCTGACGCGGTATCCCTGATCTCGGGCAGCGGGTAAAGTCTGCCCCATGCTCAATCCCGACGATTTCCGTTTTCCTTCCATCGAAGCGTTGCAGGCGTTCGAAGCGGCTGCCCGGCTGGGTACCTTCGAGCGCGCCGCCGAACTCCTGTCGATCACCGGCAGCGCCGCCAGCAAGCGGGTTTCCGGTCTCGAGGGGATGCTCGGGGTGAGCCTGTTGCAGCGCGACGGCCGCTCGCTGGCGCTGACCTCCCACGGCCGCGAGTACCTCGAACAGATCGCGCCGATCCTCGCCCAGCTCGCGGCGGTTCCGCTGCATCGTCGCCAGGTCCAGCGCCAGCAGCGGCTGACCCTGCGCACGCCGCCGACCTTCGCCCGGCAGATCCTGATTCCGCGCCTGGCGTCCTTCGCCGAGGCCTGTCCGGAAATCGAACTGGAGATTCTCCTGTCGAGTCCTTCGGACGGCCAGGACCTGCCGCTGGCCGACGTCGAGGTGCGCGGCGACAGCCATGGCGTGGCGGCCGGCGAGCGGCTGCTGGAGGAGCGCGTGCTGCCGATGGCCGCGCCGGGGCTCCTGCTCGGCCTGCCGCGGCCCTGGACGCCAGCCATGCTCGCCGGCCTGCCGTTGCTGCGCTCGCCGCTGGAACCCTGGCAGCCGTGGTTCCGCGTGGCCGGGCTGGACTGGCCGGAGCCCTGCGCCGGGCCGCGCCTGCTCGATTTGGGCATGACCCTGGAAGCCGCCGCCAACGGCCAGGGCGTGGCCCTCGCGCGACCCTCGCTGGCGCGCGCCTGGCTTGCCGAGGGGCGGCTGGTGGTGCTGTTCCCGCTGCGTTCGGCGCCGACCCACCATTACCACCTGCGCAGCCACCAGGCCTCGCCGGCCAGCCAGCGTTTCGCTGCCTGGCTGGCGGCGATCTGCCGCGAGGCGGTGGTCCAGGGCAGGGAATTCCTTCCGGCGGCGGACGACTGAAACGGCGGAATTTCCTTCCGCCGATGCCGACAATTATTCCGCCTGCGGCGGTACGTCGCGCTCTACCATCCAGCCACCCCCGAAGGAGTGGACTGCATGAGCGTCATCACCGATATCGAAGACCTGCGCCGCCTGGCGCGCAAGCGCGTGCCGCGGATGTTCTACGACTACGCCGACTCCGGTTCCTGGAGCGAAGGCACCTACCGCGCCAACCAGGACGACTTCGCCGCGATCAAGCTGCGCCAGCGGGTCGCGCGGAATATCGAGAACCGCTCGCTGCGCACCCGCATGCTCGGCCAGGAGATGGCCATGCCGGTGGCCATCGCGCCCACCGGGCTGGCCGGCATGCAGCATGCCGACGGCGAGATCCTCGCCGCCCGCGCCGCCGCCGAGTTCGGCGTGCGCTACACCCTGTCGACCATGAGCATCTGTTCCCTGGAGGACATCGCCACGGAAGTCGGCCAGCCGTTCTGGTTCCAGCTCTACGTGATGCGCGACCGCGATTTCATCGAACGCCTGATCGACCGCGCCAAGGCCGCCGGCTGCGACGCGCTGGTGCTGACCCTCGACCTGCAGATCATCGGCCAGCGCCACAAGGACCTGAAGAACGGTCTCTCGGCGCCGCCGCGGCCGACCCTGGCCAACCTGCTGAACATCGCCACCAAGCCGCGCTGGGCGCTGGGCATGCTCGGCACCCGGCGTCGCGGTTTCGGCAACATAGTCGGGCACGTCAAGGGCGTCGACGACATGGGCTCGCTGTCCGAGTGGACCGCCCGCCAGTTCGACCCGCGGCTGAACTGGGGCGACGTCGAATGGATCAAGCGCCGCTGGGGCGGCAAGCTGGTGCTCAAGGGCATCCTCGATGCCGAGGATGCGCGGCTGGCCGCCGACTCCGGCGCCGATGCGCTGGTCGTCAGCAACCATGGCGGACGCCAACTGGACGGTGCGCCCTCGACCATCAGCGCGCTGCCGGCGATCGTCGAGGCGGTGGGCGAGCGCATCGAGGTCTGGCTCGACAGCGGCATCCGTTCCGGGCAGGACGTGCTCAAGGCCATCGCCCTCGGTGCGCGCGGGACCATGATCGGCCGTCCCTATCTCTATGGGCTGGGCGCGCTGGGGCAGGCCGGAGTGACGCGGGCGCTGGAGATCATCGCTCGTGAGCTGGACCTGACCATGGCCTTCTGCGGCCATACCGACATCCGCGAGGTCGGCCGGGACATCCTGTTGCCGGGAAGCTACCCGCGATAGCCGCGAACGGCGAAGGGGAGGGAAGAGCGCAAGCCGCGCGGCTCGACGGCCGCGCGGCAAACAGGATCAGGCGGCGGAACTCCAGCGCAGGACGATGCTGCCGTCGCGCTGCGGGTCGAGCAGCCACTGGTTGGAACGGTCGAAGCTTTCCAGCAGGTGGGCCCAGTCGCCCTCGTCTTCGCCGGGCAATCGGGAAATGCAGGCCTGACAGGCCTGTTGCGCAGCCGGGGCGTGGATGATGCGCTGGATGCGGGTGTTCAGCAGGTCATAGGCCGTGGGCAGGGCGGGGATCGATGCAGTGTGGTTCATGGGTGCCTCCGCTTGCTTTCTCGGTTATGGGTGGGTGGACAAAGGAACCCTCGGTTCCGGCGAGATACCTTTGTAGCGGAACTCGTGTGAAGAAAGTATTGCAACGTTGTCGCAGGGGCGCGCCGCAGGGATGTACGGCTCTTGGCAACGGCTCTGGCGGTAGGCGACACTGCGTCGCGAGGAAAATCGTTGCGCATTGTTTCAATTCGCGGAAAGGCGTTTTTCCAGGGATGGGCTTTGACCGGCACCCAGTGCAAGGCAAGGTGACCGGTACTTCTCGACGGATACGACTGCATGGCGTTAGAACCTTCCGATGTTTTGCTCGAATCGGTGTTTTGTCAGCTGGATGCCGACACCCCGCGTTCCCTCCATGATCTCAAGGGCGACCCCAGGGCCAACCTGCTGGCGATCCGCCTGCTGTTCCGCCAGGGCCGCATCACCGGCGTGCTGCTGGACGACCCCAGCGGTGCCGAGGACCAGCATGGGCCGTTGATCTACCACGCCGAGCGCCTGCGCGTGCGGCGCGGCTAACGCCGTTTCCCCTGGCCGAGCCGCTCGCTTTTCCGGCGAGCGGCGAGGAGCGGGCCACCGGGAATGCTGCCTCGCCCGGGCGATTCCCGCCCGGCTTGGGTATCGTTGAATTCCATTCAACGATACGTTCAGTTCTGCCAGGTTATCCGCCGCAGTCCTCTCGCCAATAATCTCCCTTCAGTCCGATGAGAGACTCGCCGCGCCCATGGGGGGCGGCGCAGTCGCCGTGCGACTCCATAACCAGAAACCAGAAAAGGCGTGCACCGATGATTACCCTGAACCTCAATGGCAAGGATCATCAGCTCGATGTCACCGAGGATATGCCCTTGCTCTGGGCTATCCGCGACGTCGTCGGCTATACCGGGACCAAGTTCGGCTGCGGCATGGGCCTGTGCGGCTCCTGCACCATCCATATCGACGGCCAGGCCACCCGTTCCTGCATCACGCCGGTGAGCCTGGCGCAGGGCAGGAAGGTCACCACCATCGACCACCTGCACACCGACAAGGTCGGCGAAGTCGTCCAGCAGGCCTGGCTGGACATCGGCGTGGCGCAGTGCGGCTACTGCCAGGGCGGGCAGATCATGTCGGCCACGGCGTTGCTGAAGAGCAACCCCGCGCCCAGCGACGAGCAGATCGAGGCGGCCATGGCCGGCAACATCTGCCGCTGCGGCACCTACAACCGGATCAAGACGGCGATCCACAACGCCTCCGCCAAGTTGCAGGAGGCCAAGGCATGAAGCGCTCGTTCCCCGACGATCTGATCATCGGCAATCTCAGCCGCCGCGGTTTCCTCAAGGGCGTCGGCGCCACCGGCGTGCTGCTGGTGGCTGCCAACTGGGGCTGGCGCGACGCCCTGGCCGCCGAGAAGAAGGCCTTCGGCGCCGACGCCATGCCCCACGGCTGGGTGGATAACCCGAAGATCTACGTGAGCATCGACCGGGACGGCACGGTCGGCATCGTCTGCAACCGCTCGGAAATGGGCCAGGGCGTGCGCACCAGCCTGGCGATGGTGGTGGCCGACGAGCTGGAGGCCGACTGGAGCCGGGTCAAGGTGATCCAGGCGCCCGGCGACGAAGCGCGCTACGGCAACCAGGACACCGATGGCTCGCGCAGCATGCGCCATTGGTTCGAACCCATGCGCCGCTGCGGTGCGGCGGCGCGACAGATGCTCGAACAGGCCGCGGCCAACCAGTGGAAGGTTCCGCTGGGCGAGTGCCGCGCCGAACAGAACAAGGTGCTGCATGCGCCCAGCGGCCGTTCGCTGTCCTTCGGCGAACTGGCCGAGGCCGCCGCGGGCCTCGAAGTGCCGGCGCGCGACAAGCTGCTGCTGAAGAAGCCCGAGCAGTTCCGCTACATCGGCAAGGACGTGGCGCGCGCCATCGACGGCGCCGATATCGTCAATGGCCGCGCCGGCTTCGGCTTCGACGCGCGCTTCGACGACATGCTCTACGCCGTGGTCGCCCGGCCGCCGGTCTACGGCGGCAAGCTCAAGCGCTACGACGCCGCCGCGGCGCTGAAGGTGCCGGGGGTGGTCAAGGTGATCGAGATCGAGGGCCGGCCGATCCCGTCCGAGTTCCAGCCGCTGGGCGGGGTCGCCGTGGTGGCGCAGAACACCTGGGCGGCGATCAAGGGGCGCGAGGCGCTGGTGGTCGAGTGGGACGCCGGGGTCAACGGCGGCTACGACTCGGTGGCCTACCGCAAGCAACTGGAAGAGGCCGCGCGCAAGCCGGGCAAGGTGGTGCGCGACAGCGGCGATGCCGCGGCGCTGTTCGCCAAGGGCGGGGATGTCGTCGAGGCCGAGTACTACCTGCCGCACCTGGCCCAGGCGCCGATGGAACCGCCGGTATCCACCGCCTGGTACAAGGACGGCGCCTGCGAGGTCTGGGCCCCAACCCAGGCGCCGCAAGTGACCCGCGAGCGCATCGCCGAGCGCCTGAAACTGCCGTTCGACAAGGTCACGGTCAACGTGACCCTGCTCGGCGGCGGTTTCGGCCGCAAGTCCAAGCCCGACTTCGTGCTGGAAGCGGCGATCCTGGCCAAGGCGTTCCCCGGTCGCTACCTGCGCGTGCAGTGGACCCGCGAGGACGACCTGCATTTCTCCTATTTCCACACGGTCTCGGTGGAGCGCCTGCAGGCCGTGCTCGGCGCCGACGGGCTGCCGCAGGCCTGGCTGCATCGCTCGGTGGCGCCGAGCATCACCGCACTGTTCGGCCCGGACAGCAAGCACCAGGGCGCCTTCGAACTGGGCATGGGCCTGACCAACCTGCCGTTCGCCATCCCCAACGTGCGCCTGGAGAACCCCGAGGCCCCGGCGCACACCCGGGTCGGCTGGTTCCGCTCGGTCTCCAACATCCCCCACGCCTTCGCCATCCAGAGCTTCGTCGGCGAACTGGCGGCGAAGGCCGGCCAGGACCCGAAGGACTACCTGCTCAAGCTGCTCGGCCCGGCGCGGCGAATCGACACCGCCGAACTCGGCGACAGCTGGAACTACGGCGAGTCGCCGGAGCGCTACCCGCTGGATGTCGGCCGCCTGCGCGGGGTGATCGAGGAGGCGGCGCGCCAGTCCGGCTGGGGCGGCGAGCTGCCCAGGGGCAGGGCGCGGGGAATCGCCGCGCACTACAGCTTCGTCACCTACGTGGCGGTGGTGATCGAGGTGGAGGTGAAGGACGACGGCGCGCTGCTGGTGCACAAGGCCACCATCGCCGCCGACTGCGGTCCGCAGATCAACCC
>NZ_SCND01000197.1:0-11168 GCF_005503585.1 Pseudomonas sp. 2VD | reverse complement strand
CCCCTATCGGTCCTGCACTGCGGACATGAAATCGATCAAAGCCCGGAACTGTTCTTCCGAGCACTGCATGCACATGCCCATGGGCGGCATGCCCTTGTAGCCGTTGATGCTGTGGTCCAGCAGGGTGTCGATGCCCTGCGCCAGGCGTGGTGCCCAGGCGGCGGCATCGCCGGTCAGCGGCGCGCCGGAGGCGGGATTGGCGTGACAGAGCTTGCAACTGGCGGAATACACCTGCGCCAACGCAGGGTCCGCAGGGACACGCTGGGAATCGGCGGCCCGCGCCGGCGGCTCCGTGGATTCTCCGCAGGCCACCAGCATCAGGCCCAGGGCAAGCAGCAACCCCGGGCGGCAAAGGCGCGAGTTGCCCGGTCCGGGGCGGAGCGTGGACGACATGGTGTTCCTCTCTCGTTGCGCACGGCGTGCGTTCTCGTCGAACAACACTAAGGCCGCGACGCCCCGAGGATGAGGGCAATGCGGGCCAGCGACGGGGGGTTCTGCGGCCAGCCCTTTCGCACCGCGCGATGGCGGTCTAGAGTCGATGTCTGCAGCAGCGTCGAGGAGCCGGCATGAGCAGCGCAGCACAGCGCCAGAACTACACCTTCTTCCATTCCCTGCGGGTTCGCTGGGCGGAGGTCGATCCGCAGGGCATCGTCTTCAACGGCAACTACCTGACCTATCTAGACGTCGCCACCACCGAGTACTACCGCCAGCTCGGCATGTCCTACCCGGCCGACCTGCTGCGCGGCGGAGGCGACCTGTTCGCGGTGAAGAGCACCCTGGAATACCGCGCCCCGGCGCATTTCGACGACTGGCTGGACATCGGCACCCGCGTGGCGCGGCTGGGGCGCAGCAGCCTGGTTTTCGAGCTGGGCATCTGGCGCGACGAGCAGCTGCTCACCGTCGGCGAGCTGGTCTACGTCTATGCGGATGCGAACGAGCGACAGAGCCAGCCCGTACCGGACTGGCTGCGCGAGAAGATCAGGGCGTTCGAGCGACAGTCGCCAGTGGAGTCAGGGACTCACGCCGAGTAGCTGGGAGAGCCGCGCGCGGTCGGCGGCATAGGTTCTTTCCGCCTCTTCGCGGGCCTTCTGGAAGCGCCCGATCTCACCCTGCAGGCGCTTTTCCTCCTGCTTGAGATCGTCCAGCTGGTCCACCAGCGCCTGCGCCACCGGACGTCCGGCACGCTCCTGGTTGGCCGCCTGGCCTTGCAGGTTGGCCTGTTGCAGCTTGAGCGACTGCAGGTTGCCGCGCGCCACGCTGCTCAGCCCGTCCAGTTCCGCCAGGCGCCGTTCGCGAGCGCGGTCGACGTCCTCGAGGCTGGAATACAGGCGCAGCAGCTGCGCATCGGAGCTGGCCTGGGCCTGGGCCGCCTTGCGCTGCCGCAGTTCCTCGGCGGTCGGCGCCGGCGGTACGGTGCGGATCACCCGGCCCTGGTCGTTGAGGACCTGGTAGCCCTTGCCGATGTACTGCGGCGGCACACCCTGGCGGTCGAGCACCACCACGCCCTTGTCGTTGACGTAGCGGTAAAGCTCCACCGCTCCGCCCGGCGCCGCCTGGGCGCCGAAGGAAAGCCCCTGGAGCACCAGCCCCAGGGCCATCAGGCAACGCATTACATCCTGTCCGACCATGCCAGTCCCTTGTGAAAGGTTCAGATACCGTATTGGGCGCGATAGGCCTCTACCGCCGGCAGATGCTTCTTCAGTTCAGCATCTTCGGCAAGATATTCCAGCACCTGTTCCAGGGAAACGATGCTCACCACCGGCATGCCGAAGTCGCGCTCGACCTCCTGGATCGCCGACAGCTCGCCCTTGCCGCGCTCCTGGCGGTTCAGCGCGATCAGCACGCCCGCGGCCCTGGCGCCCTGGGCGTCGATGATCTGCATCACTTCGCGGATCGCGGTGCCGGCGGTGATCACGTCGTCGATGATCAGCACCCGGCCGCTCAGCGGCGCGCCGACCAGCGTGCCGCCTTCGCCGTGGTCCTTGGCTTCCTTGCGGTTGAAGCACCAGGGCAGGTCGCGCTGGTGCTGCTCGGCGAGGGCCACCGCGGTGGTGGCGGCCAGGGGAATGCCCTTGTAGGCCGGGCCGAACAGGACGTCGAAGTCGATTCCGCTGTCGATCACCGCCTCGGCGTAGAAGCGTCCCAGGCGGGCCAGCGCCAGGCCGCTGTCGAACAGGCCGGCATTGAAGAAATAGGGGCTGGTGCGCCCGGACTTGAGGGTGAACTCACCGAAGCGCAGAACCCCGCGCTCGATGGCGAAACGAATGAAATCGCGCTGATACGCCTGCATGAATGACACCAAGCCGCATGAATTTAGCTAAACCGTTTGAGCTCGGGTATCATACACGCACGTGATTTTGGGGGCCATTTATGCGGATCATCAGTGTGAACGTGAATGGTATTCAGGCTGCGGCCGAGCGCGGTTTGCTCAGTTGGCTGCAAGCACAGAATGCCGACGTGATCTGCTTGCAGGACACCCGAGCCTCCGCCTTCGATCTGGATGACCCGTCCTTCCAACTGGACGGCTACTTCCTTTATGCCTGCGATGCCGAGCTACCCGAACAGGGCGGTGTCGCACTCTACAGCCGTTTGCAGCCCAAAGCTGTGATCAGCGGCTTAGGTTTCGAAACGGCCGATCGTTACGGGCGCTACCTGCAAGCCGACTTCGACAAGGTGAGTATCGCCACCCTGCTGCTGCCTTCCGGGCAGAGCGGAGACGAGAGCTTGAACCAGAAATTCAAGTTCATGGACGACTTCACCCATTACTTGAGCAAGCAGCGTCGCAAGCGCCGCGAATACATCTACTGCGGCTCGCTGTACGTCGCCCATCAGAAGATGGATGTGAAGAACTGGCGCGAATGTCAGCAGATGCCGGGCTTCCTCGCGCCCGAACGGGCCTGGCTGGACGAAGTGTTCGGCAACCTCGGCTATGCCGACGCCCTGCGCGAAGTCAGCCGCGAAGGCGACCAGTTCAGCTGGTGGCCGGACAGCGAACAGGCCGAGATGCTCAACCTCGGCTGGCGCTTCGACTACCAGGTGCTGACCCCCGGCCTGCGCCGCTTCGTGCGCAACGCCAAGCTGCCGCGCCAGCCGCGCTTCTCCCAGCATGCGCCGCTGATCGTCGACTACGACTGGCAGTTGAGCATCTGAGCCCTGTCAGACACGAAAAAGCCGGCGCATGCGCCGGCTTTTCTATTCCACGTGCGGCCTACTTGATCAGCCGCAGGCAGAACGGATAGCGATAGGCCTTGCCTTCGTTGGCCTTGATGCCGGCGATGATGGTCAACACCAGCGCCGCCAGGCAGACCAGGCCGAGCAGGAAGAAGCCGATCACCACCAGCATCAGCAGGAAGCTGACGAACATCGCCAGCGCCACGGTGATCTGGAAGTTCAGCGCTTCCTTGCCCTGGGCGTCGACGAACGGATCGCTCTCGCGTTTGAGTTGCCAGACGATCAGCGGCCCGAGCAGGCTGCCGAAGGGAAACACCAGGCCGATGAACGCCGCGAAATGGCAGAACATCGCCCATTGCCGGGCTTCCTGGCCGGGGGTCACGGCGACCTCTTCGGATACATCGTTCATGTAGCGCTCCTTCTCCGGGGCCCGGCAGGCAGTGCCGGGCGTCTGCTCATTCGGCCAGCGCGGCGCGCTGAAGTTCGAACAGCTCCTGCATGCCCTGCTGGGCCAGTTCGAGCATGGCGCTCAGCTCGGCGGGACGGAACGGCGCGCCTTCGGCGGTTCCCTGCACCTCGATGAAGCCGCCGGCATCGGTCATCACTACGTTCAGGTCGGTTTCCGCGGCGGAATCCTCCAGGTAGTCCAGGTCGAGGACCGGCACGCCCTGGTAGATGCCCACGGAAACGGCGGCGACCATTTGCTTCAGCGGATTGCCCTTGAGCGCGCCACGCTTCTTCAGCACCGCCAGGGCGTCGATCAGCGCCACGGTGGCGCCGGTGATCGAGGCGGTGCGGGTGCCGCCGTCGGCCTGGATCACGTCGCAGTCGATGTACAGGGTGTTCTCGCCGAGCTTGCTGAGGTCCAGCGCCGCTCGCAGGGAGCGGCCGATCAGGCGCTGGATCTCCAGGGTACGACCGCCCTGCTTGCCGCGGCTGGCCTCGCGCTGGTTACGCTCGCCGGTGGAGCGCGGCAGCATGCCGTACTCGGCGGTCAGCCAACCCTGCCCCTGGCCCTTGAGGAAGCGCGGCACCCCGGACTCGGCGCTGACGGTGCAGATCACCTTGGTATCGCCGAACTCGATCAGCACCGAACCTTCTGCGTGCTTGGTGTAATGGCGGGTGATGCGGATCGGGCGCAGCTGGTCGGCGGCACGGCCACTGGGACGATTCATCGTGGATATCCTGTACTGAGAAAGCGGAATTGGCCGCCATTATAGAGGCCAGCCCGGGCTCTCAACCACCGTCGGCGTGCGGGCCCCGCCGGACGTGGGTTACAATGCCCGGCTCGAATCACGGCAGCCGCGCGCGTCCGGCGCCGAACGCACTCCCCACACGACTATCGAGGTAGACCCATGGTGCACAGCATGACCGCCTTCGCCCGCGTCGAGCAGGCCGGTACCCACGGCACCCTGAGCTGGGAGCTGCGCTCGGTCAACCACCGTTACCTGGAGCCCCACCTGCGCCTGCCCGACGCCTTCCGCGACCTCGAAGGCGCGGTGCGCGAGGCGCTGCGCCAGGGCCTGTCGCGTGGCAAGGTGGAATGCACCCTGCGCTTCGCCGAGGAAACCGCCGGCAAGAGCCTGCAGGTCGACCAGGAGCGCGCCCGCCAACTGGTCGCCGCCGCCGAAGGCGTAGCCGCCCTGATCCGCCAGCCGGCGCCTCTCGATCCGCTCGCCGTGCTGGCCTGGCCCGGCGTACTGGTGGCCGACTCGGCCGATCCGCAGGCGCTCAACGCCGCCGCCCTGGAAGCCTTCGGCCAGGCCCTGGAGCAACTCAAGGCCGGCCGCTCGCGCGAAGGCCAGGAGCTGGCGAAGCTGCTCAACGATCGGCTCGACGCGATGCTGGTGGAAGTCGGCAACCTGCGCGAACTGGTGCCAACCATGCTGGCCAACCAGCGGCAGAAGATCCTCGACCGCTTCGCCGAACTCAAGGCCGAACTCGATCCGCAGCGCCTGGAGCAGGAACTGGTCCTGCTGGCGCAGAAGAGCGATGTCGCCGAGGAACTGGACCGCCTCGCCACCCACGTCGGCGAGGTCCGCCGGGTCCTCAAGGCCGGCGGCGCCGCCGGTCGGCGCCTGGACTTCCTGATGCAGGAACTCAACCGGGAAGCCAACACTCTAGGCTCCAAGGCGTTCGACCCGCGCTCGACCCAGGCGGCGGTCAACCTCAAGGTCCTGATCGAGCAGATGCGCGAGCAGGTCCAGAACATCGAATGACCGGCGGGCGCCTCCGCCCGATCTCTTTCCAACCCGTACGAAGCACCAGGAACACCTCATGTCCGGCACCCTGTACATCGTTTCCGCTCCCTCCGGCGCCGGCAAGACCAGCCTGGTGAAGGCCCTGCTCGACGCCGCCCCCGAGGTCCGCGTGTCCGTCTCCCATACCACCCGCGGCATGCGTCCGGGCGAGGTGGACGGGGTCAACTACCACTTCACCAGCCGCGAGGAATTCCTCGCCATGCTCGAACGCAACGAGTTCCTCGAGCACGCCGAAGTCTTCGGCAACCTCTACGGCACCTCGCAGCGCTGGGTCGAGAAAACCCTCGCCGAAGGCCTCGACCTGATCCTCGAGATCGACTGGCAGGGCGCCCAGCAGGTGCGCCGGCTGATGCCCGAGGCCCAATCGATCTTCATCCTCCCGCCGAGCCAGGAAGCCCTGCGCCAGCGCCTGACCAACCGCGGCCAGGACAGCGACGAGGTGATCGAGCGGCGCATGCGCGAAGCCGTCAGCGAAATGAGCCACTACGTGGAGTACGATCACCTGGTGATCAACGACGATTTCGCCCACGCCCTGGACGACCTCAAGGCGATCTTCCGCGCCCGCCAGTTGCGCCAGGACGCCCAGCAGCAACGCCACGCCGAACTGCTCGGTCGTCTGCTCGCCTAAATCGGCTCTTCCATAAAGATTGGCGATTTTTTAGACTATTCAGTCCGCCCGGCAAACGTCGGGCTCACTTTTCGTTACGAGGAACACCATGGCCCGCGTCACCGTTGAAGACTGCCTGGACAACGTCGATAACCGTTTCGAGCTGGTCATGCTCGCCACCAAGCGCGCCCGTCAGCTGGCTACCGGCGGCAAGGAGCCGAAAGTGGCCTGGGAAAACGACAAGCCGACCGTCGTCGCCCTGCGCGAGATCGCTTCCGGCCTGGTCGATGAGAACGTCGTCCAGCAGGAAGACATCGTCGAGGACGAACCGCTGTTCGCAGCGTTCGACGACGAGGCCAACACCGAGGCCCTGTAAGCCATGGCCTCGGCTCGACGTCGCCTGCGAGCGCCGCAACCCGCCTACGGGCAGGGGGTGAACCCTTGCCGGGCATAGACGCCTTCGCCGACAGACTGTCGAGCTACCTCGGGCCGGACCAGGTCAACCTGGTCCGCCGCGCCTACTACTACGCCGAGCAGGCCCACGACGGGCAACGCCGCCGCAGCGGCGAGCCGTACGTGACCCACCCGCTGGCGGTCTCCAACATCCTCGCCGACATGCACATGGACCATCAGAGCCTGATGGCCGCGATGCTGCACGACGTGATCGAGGACACCGGCATCGCCAAGGAAGCGCTCACCGCGCAGTTCGGCGAGACGGTTTCGGAACTGGTCGACGGGGTCAGCAAGCTGACCCAGATGAACTTCGAGACCAAGGCCGAGGCCCAGGCCGAGAACTTCCAGAAGATGGCCATGGCCATGGCCCGCGATATCCGCGTGATCCTGGTCAAGCTGGCCGACCGCCTGCACAACATGCGCACCCTCGAGGTGCTGTCCGGCGAGAAGCGCCGGCGCATCGCCAAGGAAACCCTGGAAATCTACGCGCCCATCGCCAACCGCCTGGGCATGCACACCATGCGCGTGGAGTTCGAGGACCTCGGTTTCAAGGCCATGCACCCGATGCGCGCCGAGCGCATCCGCCAGGCGGTGAAGAAGGCCCGCGGCAACCGCCGCGAGATCGTCGGCAAGATCCAGGAGTCGCTGGTCAACTGCCTCGCCCGCGAAGGCATGGAAGGCCAGGTGATCGGCCGCGAGAAGCACCTCTACAGCATCTACCAGAAGATGCGCGGCAAGCGTAAGGCGTTCAACGAGATCATGGACGTCTACGCCTTCCGCATCATCGTCGACAAGGTCGATACCTGCTATCGCGTACTGGGCGCCGTGCACAGCCTGTACAAGCCGTTCCCCGGACGCTTCAAGGACTACATCGCGATTCCCAAGGCCAACGGCTACCAGTCGCTGCATACCACCCTGTTCGGCATGCACGGGGTGCCCATCGAGATCCAGATCCGTACCCGCGAGATGGAGGAGATGGCCAACCACGGGATCGCCGCGCACTGGCTGTACAAGTCCAACGACGAGACGCCCAAGGGCACCCATGCCCGCGCCCGGCAATGGGTGAAGGGCGTGCTGGAACTGCAGCAGCGCGCCGGCAACTCGCTGGAATTCATCGAGAACGTGAAGATCGACCTGTTCCCGGACGAGGTCTACGTGTTCACGCCCAAGGGCCGCATCATGGAACTGCCCAAGGGTTCCACCGCGGTCGACTTCGCCTACGCGGTGCACACCGACGTCGGCAACAGTTGCATCGCCTGCCGCATCAACCGCCGCCTGGCGCCGCTCTCCGAGCCGTTGCAGAGCGGCCAGACGGTGGAAATCGTCACCGCCCCGGGCGCCCGGCCGAACCCGGCCTGGCTGAGCTTCGTGGTCACCGGCAAGGCGCGCACCCATATTCGCCATGCGCTCAAGCTGCAACGCCGCTCCGAGTCGATCAACCTCGGCGAGCGCCTGCTGAACAAGACCCTCACCGGCTTCGACAGCCACCTCGAGAAGATTCCCCAGGAACGCATCCAGGCCGTGCTCGCCGAGTACCGCATGGAAGTCTTCGAGGACCTGCTGGAAGAGATCGGCCTGGGCAACCGCATGGCCTACGTGGTCGCCCGCCGCCTGCTGTCCAGCGAGGGCGAGGAAGCGCCGAGCGCCGAGGGTCCGCTGGCGATCCGCGGCACCGAAGGCCTGGTCCTGAGCTACGCCAAGTGCTGCACGCCGATTCCCGGCGACCCGATCGTCGGCCACCTGTCCGCCGGCAAGGGCATGGTGGTGCACCTGGAAAGCTGCAAGAACATCAGCGAAGTACGCCACAACCCGGAAAAATGCATCCAGCTCAGCTGGGCCAAGGATGTCACCGGCGAATTCAATGTCGAACTGCGCGTCGAGCTGGAGCACCAGCGTGGCCTGATCGCCCTGCTCGCCACCAGCGTCAACGCGGCCGACGGCAACATCGAGAAGATCAGCATGGACGAGCGCGACGGTCGCATCAGCGTGGTCCAGTTGGTCGTCAGCGTGCACGATCGCGTCCACCTGGCCCGCGTCATCAAGAAGCTGCGCGCCCTCAAGGGAGTGATCCGGATCACCCGCCTGCGCAGCTGACCCGCTTTTTCCTGTGTCATCCGGCGCCCCCGCGCCCACTCGATTTCAGCAAGGAGTTCCCATGACCAAGACCGTTATCCACACCGACAACGCCCCGGCCGCCATCGGCACCTACTCCCAGGCCATCAAGGCCGGCAATACCGTCTACGTGTCCGGGCAGATCCCGCTGGACCCGAAGACCATGGAACTGGTGGAGGGCTTCGAGGAGCAGACCGTCCAGGTGTTCGAGAACCTCAAGGCGGTGATCGAGGCTTCCGGCGGCTACCTGCACGACGTCGCCAAGCTGAACATCTTCCTCACCGACCTGTCGCACTTCGCCAAGGTCAACGAGATCATGGGCCGCTACTTCACCCAGCCCTACCCGGCGCGCGCCGCTATCGGCGTAGCCGCCCTGCCGAAGGGCGCACAGGTGGAAATGGACGCCATCGTCGTCCTCGAATAAGCCGGATGTTCGCGACGGGGCCCAAGGCCCCGTCGCTCTGCATGGAGTAGCACGATGCGCCGCGTGATTTTCCTCGCCGCAGCCGCCACCCTGCTGGCCGGCTGCGCCGGCACGGCCGATCCGTCCGGCACCTGGATCAACCAGGCCGCCATCGACGCCGCGAGCAAGGACGGCAAGCTGCGCGAGGCCCTGCTCGCCTATGGCCCGAACCTGGAGTGGAAGCTCGACAGCAAGGCAGGCGAAGCCACCTTCAGCAACGGCTTCGAACTGGGCGAAGGGACCCTGAGCAAGAGCGATGACGAGCACTGGAAGGTCGCCTTCTATGGCGACGACAACCAGGAGAGCCTCGAACTGGACGGCAAGGAGCTGATCCAGCAGGCCAGCGCCAACGGCCCGGAACAGCGTTTCCGCCGTCTCGACCCGCAACCCGCGGCCAACAGCCCTGCCGGCAGCGGTTTCGAGCGGGCCTTGTACGGCAGCTATCTGAAGGGCAGCTGGAAGATCCGCGAAGGCCAGGGCCAGGGCGGCAAGGTCGAGTTCCAGGCCAATGGCCTGGTCAGCGGTCTGCCCGGCGCCGAACGCTACGCGCTGTGCCTGGCCGGCGATTGCGCGGCGATGAGCGGCGACAACGACAGCATCTGGCTGCAACAAGGCAACCGCGGCCGCGAACTGCTGTTCAGCCTCGACGACGACGAGCTGCAACTGTTCGAAGCGGTCAATACCGCCGGCGCCAACGAGATGCCCAGCTACGTGCCCGGCAAGCGCGTCTGGCTGCTGGAGCGCTGACGCCTCTCAGAGGGCGGCCAGCACCAGCCAGCCGCCCAGCGCCAGCAGCAGGACGCCGCACAGCCGGTCCAGCGCACCTACCCGCCGTTGCAACCAGCCGCGCCAGCGCGGCCTGTCCAGCAGGCGCACCAGCGCCATGTCCCAGCACAGCACCGCCAGGCTCATCCACGCCAGGCACAGGGCCAGTGCCCAGCCCGGCAGGCTGAAGCGCGCCAGCACGCCGAACAGCCCCGCATAGAAGATCGGCAGCTTGGGATTCAGGCTGCTCGCCAGCAGGCCGTCGCGCAGCCCGCGCAGATAGCCGCCGCGGGACGGGACGTCGCGCTGCGCCGGCATTTCCAGTCGCCTCTGCGCAAGCAGCGCCTGGCCCGCCAGCCAGAGGAAGTACAGTCCGCCGAGCGCCTGCAGCCAGCGCAAGGCGCTGTGCGCCGAGTCCGGCACGCTGGCCAGCAGGCCGAGCACCAGCAGCATGCTCAGGAGGTTGGCCAGGGCGATGCCGGCGGCCACCCCGTCGGCCTGGCGCCGGCCGCGCAGCAGGGCGGCGCGTACCAACAGGAAGAAGTCCGGCCCCGGCGACAGCAGGGCAGCGAAATGGGTACTGGCGACAAGGACGAACGCGGCGAACATGAAGGCCCCTCGAAACGCGAAGGCCTCCAGTCTGTGCAGCGCGGCGGGCGCCGTATTGGAAAAAACTCAGGTCTTGGCGCTGCGCCGGAACTGCCCCGGAGTGACCCCGGTGAAACGCCGGAAGGTCGTGGAGAAGTGCGCCTGGTCGTAGAAGCCGAGGTGCTGGGCGAGTTCCGCCAGCGGCCGCTCTTCCAGCAACAGGCGCTTGGCCTGGCGCACCCGGCATTGCAGTTGGTAGGTATGCGGCGGCACGCCGTAGGCACGCCGGAAAGCCTCGATCAGGTGGCGCGGGTGGCGCTGCAGCAACTGCGCCAGCTGGTCCAGACCGAGCGCCTCGGTGGCATGCGCTTCCAGGTAATCGCGCAGGCGTGCGGTGGTTCCGCCGTCGCGGGGCGCCGCGGCCGCCGGGCGCAAGCCGCCGTGGCGCACGAAGACCTGTTCGAGCAAGGCCAGCAGGCGGCTTTCCAACCCCAATGCGTCGCTGCGCTGGAAGTCCTCGGCCAGTCGCGCCAGGCCAACCGCCACGCTGCCGTCGTCGGCCGGGTTCAGCTCGCCGAAGCCGCGCGGCAACTGTTTGCGGCCGAGCAGGCCGAGCAGGCGCGTTTCCTCGACATAGAGCATCCGGTAGACCAGCCGCTCGGATTCGGCGTGCCCGGTATGCGGCTCTTCCGGGTTCATCAGCGACAGGGTGCCGGCCGGCAGCGCATGGCGCCGCCCGCGGCACTGG
>NZ_SCND01000196.1:0-11251 GCF_005503585.1 Pseudomonas sp. 2VD | reverse complement strand
GGTTGGGAAGGGGGCGGCTGGCGCCTCGGCGAGGCATTCGATCCGGGCAGTCCATCGCTTGCCCCCTGGATGCCCCCTCGCTACCCTGCCGGCCAGGTGCTGAACACACCTTCTCTAGGCGGTTAGCCGCTCCCGAAAGCCAAGCGGTTTTTTACCTACACAGGAAAAAATCATGGCTACCCAGAAATCCCCTCTTTCGAACTCTCGACTTCTAACGATCGGCTACCAGCTCTATGAAAGCCGTCATAGCGATTGGGAACGTCGTGGCAAGCCACGGCAAATTCCCTACCTGCGCTTGAGTGGCGAATGGCTGGAGGCTGCGGGCTTTGAGGTTGGCTGCAAGGTGAGCATTCAGGTCACCAGGCGGCGCCTTGTCATGCACGTAGTTGAGGATTGAGGCCAAGCGCCCCTCGGGCAGAGGGTATCTGCTCAGGGGGCGCTGGTTTCTCTGTGAACCTTCATCCCATTCCTGCCGCATCTCGCCCTGCGCTCGCGCACCAGGCATCGTAGGAAAACGTCGCTCAGACACCCTTGTCTCCTCGAGCTGAAGCCAGCATGGGAGAGCAAGCTCAGCGTGGAGCGAACTCCTGTGTTCAGAGCCATTCCCGTGCTAGCCGGCATGCCCCCTGTCCCCGATGACATAAAAACGCCTTTCGCCGATGAGATTGAAGAGATGTTCTATGGAAAGAATGACCAAGATCAGTAACGCAGCACTCCGGCTGGGGTAAAATCCCAAAGGGCCAAATCATCCCGGATGGCCTCCAGCCTGACTTTCAGGCGCAAAGGCTCAGCCCCTCGTGACCCACTTCACACTTGGATACCGACCATCTTGAGGGCATCATATGGCACAAGGCCTCTGTGGCGGCCCAAGATATGGAGCTGAGCAGCACGGATCAGGCGATGGAAGAAATCATTCGAGTAATGTCCGACGGTCGAGAGATTGACCGGATCGTCTGCTCAACCAAGCTCGACGAAGGCATGCCTGCGGTCAAATATCGCGAGCAATATTGGCCTGTTGTCGATGGTTGCATCCAGCTAGATAGGCCTGCCAACCAGGAATGTAGCTCCGCAGAGTGGGCCGTTCTCATCCAGAATCTTTTACCGCCAGTGCTTCCTGATCAAACAGATTCCTGCGAGAAACTGCTGCAGGACTGCTTTAGGGGAAGCCTACCGCTTGGTATAACCAAGGCTGTAGCCTCTCTGGTGGCGCTGAGATTCGAACAGCAAGCCCGCGAGCTGCTGGTGGACTTTCTCAGAGAGCATCGCAACGCTCACCGGCTGTTTCGACTTGTGCAGATGCAGCTGCTGTTCCGAGAACGGGCGGGAAGGACTCAAGACAGCGCTGGTATCACCCCCTCCTCCGTGGCCGAGCTGCCCCCGGAATCAGCGCACCTATCCGGAGTAGATATGGATTGGGAGTGGTCCGCGTCTTTAGATGATCCAGAAATGCCGGATGTGGACGACAGTTCACTCAGGGCTACCGCTACCAATCTGCAGGAAAGCATCGGTTCCTACCGCGCAAGAGAGTCAGGCGCGCCCATCCCAGGACTTGAAGATCTGACCAGTGAACTAGAGACCTTCATAAGTCCGATACCCCCCCCGCTCCTGAACGAGAGTGCGCTGGTCGAGCGAACCTCGCAGCTGGGCATGATTGCCCTCGATCTTCTGAGATATTTTTCTGACAACCCGGGCGACAGGGCCGTACATGCGGAGGCAGTGCTCGGATACCCCATGACGGAAATTCGTCGCCTTTTGCTGGGTACTCTCGGACACTACCTTAAGAAAACGGACTCTGGTGGATGGGAATGCCATCCATGGGTCGAGCCAGTACTGTCTGCTCTCAACGAGAATCATAAGGTGGGGTGATCTAGGCGACCTTGGGAACGCGAGGCAAGCTTTTGCAGCTCCCCAAGCAGCTCATGCAGAACAGTCGATGACCCGCGAAGCTGGCATTCCCATACGACAATGGTCCTCCAACCAGACTCATTCAGAGACTTAATCGCTTGTTCGTCCCTTGCCACATTCCCCAAGAGTTTGGCTTCCCAGAACTCTGCTCGAGTTTTGGGAAGCACAGCAAATCGGCACCCAGGATGGCGATGCCAGAAGCACCCATGTACGAAGATACAGACCTTCAGCCGAGACAGTACAATGTCTGGTTTTCCCGGCAAATCCTTGCGATGCAGCCGGTAACGATAGCCGTGGGCATGCAAAAACCTGCGCACCAGCATTTCAGGTTTCGTGTCCTTCCCCCTGATGCCCGACATCATTCGGGATCTTCGGGCAGGTTCAACGATGTCCATCTTGAACCGTTTCGATACAGCGTGGATTCATGAGTCGTACCCACCCCATTCAGGTAGTAGATCTCTTTGCAGGTCCAGGTGGCCTTGGAGAAGGCTTTTCATCCTATAGGGACAGCCAGGGCGAGACCTTTGAAATCAAAGTCTCAGCCGAAATGGAAAAGTCTGCACATTCCACTCTTCAACTGAGGGCCTTTTACAGGCTTCTCAAGCGCAACCAGCCTGAAGATCTAGAGGAATACTACAGTTTCTGCGAAACCGCTGATGCTGCCCCCCCATACACCAGCAGAACTCGAGATGCTTGGAGGCACGCCGAACAAGAGGCGCAACAGCTCGAACTGGGTACCGCAGAGGGCAACGAACGTCTCGATCGCATTCTCAAGTCCCGCTTGGACGAGACCAAACCATGGGTTCTGATCGGTGGCCCACCCTGCCAGGCTTACTCTATCGTTGGCCGTGCGCGAAATCGCGGCAAGCAAAACTACAGGGCAGAGGACGACCATCGCCATTTCCTGTACCGGGAGTACCTGCGCATCATCCAGAAGAAGCGCCCCGCGGTCTTCGTAATGGAAAACGTCAAAGGCATCCTCTCGTCACGTGTCGCTGGCGAGCAGATGTTCCCGAAGATCCTGCAGGATCTTTCAGATCCAGATGCGGCATTCGGAGAAAACGGCAACGGCCCCAAGTACAGAATCTGCTCGCTCGTGGCAGACGACATTTTCGAGGATGGTGCGTCTCCGGATAGCATCGACCCGGCAAACTACATCATCCGAGCAGAGAACTACGGGATCCCGCAGGCAAGACACCGGGTCATTCTCCTCGGGGTTTCGGAGGAATATTTCGGCGCCTTGGGCGACCACAAACTTGTCCCCTCAACTGGGCCCTCAATCGACCAAGTAATTGGCCGCCTCCCACCTCTGCGAAGCACACTCACACGAATGAAGGACTCTCCAGAGGCATGGGCAGAGTTAATTCGCCAGAACCTGGAGATGCTGAGTCACGAGTGCAGCAAGCTGACTGATGTCCCCCGCAGGCTCACACTCGCAAAGCGCCTAGAAATACTTGCAAGCACATTCTCGGGCGAGGGGATGAGCAATGGTGCACTCCGTGTTCACCGCAAGAGCGAATGGGATGGGCTGACAGGCACACATCTGGATGACTGGCTCCTTGATGATCGGCTCAGATACTGGCTAAACCACGAGGCTCGCGGACACATGGAGTCCGACCTGCGCAGATACGTCTACGCGGCTGAGTATGCCGAGCTTTATGAAGACTCTCCCAAAGGCCACCACGACTTCAATCTCCCGGGGCTGGAACCGGACCACAAGAACTGGAAAACCGGCAAGTTCAGCGATCGTTTCCGTGTTCAGCGCAGAGGGATTCCGTCCACGACAATCACCAGCCACATTGCAAAGGACGGTCACTATTTCATTCACTACGACCCAAGGCAGTGCCGCAGCCTGACCGTTCGCGAAGCAGCCCGGCTACAAACCTTCCCGGACAACTATTTCTTTCTGGGGAACCGAACCCAACAGTTCCACCAGGTTGGCAACGCGGTTCCCCCGCTTCTGGCGAATCAAATCGCCGGCGTGGTCGCCCGTATCATCAACATGGGAAAGGCAGCTCGATAGAAGAGCTTTGCAGACAGGGAGTCCAGCCATGCAATCCTCCTTCAAAAGCCGCAGTGCTCCTCCCAAGGCAAGCGCCATGGTCGAAGCACTACGTGGGTTGGGATACAACACCCAGACAGCTCTGGCAGACATCATCGACAACAGCATTGCTGCCGGCGCGAACGAAGTACATATCGAATTCATCTGGGCTGAGCAGGAAAGCCGTGTGCTTTGCCTGGACAACGGTTCGGGGATGACTGCAGACGAACTCGATCGGGCCATGCGTCTGGGCGATCGGAATCCTCTCGAGGAGAGATCGGCAGGCGATCTGGGTCGTTTCGGCCTCGGCCTAAAGACTGCGTCCTTTTCTCAGTGCCGAAGGATGACCGTTGCCACACGTGGCCCCGATGGCCTACAGACCCTCCGCTGGGATCTCGACTTCCTGGCCAGCAGTGCCGACGACGGCTGGCATTTGCTGGAGGGCCCCCATCCCGGTTCGGAAGGATTTCTGGAACGCCTCACCAGCGCAACGGGCACCCTGGTTCTCTGGGAAGAGCTGGATCGCATCGTCACGCCAGGGACTACAGTGCAGGACTTTCTCAATCTGGTCGACAAAGTCGAACAGCACTTGGGAATGGTGTTTCACAGATACCTGGAAGGCACCAGGCCTCGACTGCGAATTCTGTTGAATGGCCAGCCGGTCAAACCCTGGGATCCCTTCATGACGGATCATCCCGGAAAGCCATATAACCCTCCGGTATTCAAACACCCCAGCCGCAAAGATATCGAGGCCGAGTGCCACGTTCTGCCGCACAAGGACATGCTCTCTCCCGGAGACTTCGAGCGCCTGGCAGGCCCGGAAGGCTGGACTGCACAGCAGGGTTTCTACATCTATCGAAACGAAAGACTGCTGGTGGCAGGCAGCTGGCTAGGACTTGGTACAGGACGTTCATGGACTAAGGATGAAGCTCATCGCCTTGCGCGAATTCGCCTCGACATACCCAACTCCGTAGATGCGGACTGGAAGATCGACATCAGGAAATCAACTGCACGGCCGCCAGTGTATCTGCGGGACTGGCTGACAAGACTTGCCGAGGTTACGCGCGGCCGCGCAAGAAGAGCCTTTGCCCATCGAGGCAAGCCGACCATGCTGGGCAGCAGACAGATTGCAGAGGCCTGGAAGGTCGAAAGACTTGCGGACGGTATGCGATATCGGATCGACACGGAACATCCGGCAATAAGAGCGGTTCTGGATGATGCCGGCAGCCTTCTACCCCAGCTAAAGGCAATGCTCCGCGTGATCGAGGAGACGGTTCCGGTTCAGCGAATCTGGATAGATACCGCCGAAAACAAGGACACCCCCTGCACAGGATTCGACAAGACGCCGCCTCAAGAAGTCAGCGACATCATGATGGTGATGTACCGCAACATGATCGAAAGAAAGGGTTATTCCCCCAGCGCAGCAAAGGAGCAGCTGAAGCAAATGGAGCCGTTCCACGCATACCCTGCCCTAATCAGGGCTTTGCCAGACAGTCTTTAAGGAGTGACGCCTCATGTCTGAGGAAAACAAATGGAGTGTGGTCAAGTTCGTTCAGGAAATGCTGGCTGATGAAAAGGACAAGTCGGCGATCACCCCTCAGCTCATTTCCCAGAAGATCGACATGGTGCTGAAGATAATGCCGGGAAAGGCCGAGGGTCTGGATCGCGACTCGGTCACGGAGGAGCTGATCAGACGCTTCAGTGTCTGGGTTGGGGATGACTCATCCCTGATTGACACCACTGGGCATGAGCCTTGGCAACCAAGCGATCGGAAAAAGGACTGGCGATACTGGCGGCGCTACCGTGAGTGGCAGGAGCTGAAACTGCCCCTCAGCGCCATGGAAGCACTGGACAAGACCACTGACAACGTTCTGTCGATGCTTGAAGACCCAAAGCGAGATGGTGCTTGGGATCGACGAGGGATGGTGGTTGGCCATGTACAGTCGGGCAAGACCGGCAACTACACTGGCCTCATCTGCAAGGCAGCAGATGCCGGTTACAAGATCATCATTGTGCTTGCGGGGCTGCACAACAACCTGCGAGCACAGACCCAGATGCGTCTGGACGAGGGCTTTCTGGGCTACGAAACAAGTGCCATCGAAGGTGAAGGAAACAAACTCATCGGGGTCGGCAAAATCGACCCATCTCCGGCACTGCGCCCCCAGTATGTGACCAACAGAACGGAAACCGGCGACTTCAACACCAAGTTTGCGAAGAATCTGGGCGTATCTCCGGAGCAGCGCCCGTGGCTGTTTGTCGTCAAGAAGAACAAGACGGTTCTGACGCGGCTGCTCAACTGGATCCAGTCCCATGTAGCCGAAACCAAGGATCCGGAAAGCGGTCGCCCGCTCGTTACACATCTGCCGTTGCTGATAATTGATGACGAGGCCGACCACGCATCTGTCGACACTGGCGAGAAGGTTGTCGACGAAGACGGCAACCCCGATCTGGATCATGAGCCGACAGCCATCAACAGCCTGATCCGCCAGATTCTCCATGCGTTCTCAAGAAAGGCTTATGTCGGCTATACCGCTACCCCATTCGCCAACATCTACATTCACGAGCATGGTGAAACCGCCAAGGAAGGCCCGGACCTGTTCCCCTCCGCCTTCATCACCAATCTCTCGGCGCCGTCCAGCTATGTAGGGCCTTCGAGGGTATTCGGACTCGCCGCTGAGAGCGGACGCACAGGTGCACTGAACCTGGTCCGAATAGTTAAGGATCAGTGCTCCCAAGACGGCAAGAGTGGCTGGATGCCGGTCAGCCACAAAAGCAGCCATATCCCACTGCTTGAAGGTCAGGACGCAATGCCTGCCTCCCTAATCGAGGCCGTACACGCATTCGTTCTTTCATGCGCGATCAGAGGCCTTCGTGGACAGGGCCCCCAGCACAGCTCGATGCTGATTCACGTAACCAGATTCAATCAGGTGCAGCAGCATGTCCACCGCCAGGTTCTGGGCTACGTTCACGGCCTGAAGCAGCGATTCCGGAGACGCACGGACCATCTGAGCGCATTGGCCGAATTGAGGAGCCTCTGGGAAAGAGACTTTGTCAGCACCAGCCTCGAGATCGAAGCCCAGATAGAAGAAGAGTCCCGCCACCCTTCCACATCCTGGCAGGACATCGAGGCTGTACTGCTGGATGTGCTTGATGAAATCGATGTGCGCATGATCAACGGCAAGGCCACGGATGCTCTTGACTATGCCGACAGTGCAACCGGGCTGAAAGTCATCGCCATCGGCGGCGACAAGCTTGCCCGGGGGCTAACCCTCGAAGGACTTTGCACCAGCTACTTCCTGCGCGCATCCAAGATGTACGACACCCTGATGCAGATGGGGCGCTGGTTTGGTTATCGGCCGGGCTACCTCGATTTGTGCCGCCTGTACACGACCAATGACTTGGTCGAGTGGTTCGAACATATTGCCGACGCCGCTGAGGAGTTGCGGGCCGAGTTCGACTTCATGATGGAAAGCAGGCTGACGCCCAGAGAATATGGCCTCAAGGTGCGCTCTCACCCAGTTCTTATGGTCACATCGCCGCTGAAGATGCGCACGGCCAAAACCTTGTATCTCTCTTTCAGTGGCGATGTAGTCGAGACTGTAAGCTTTTACACCGACAAGGATATTCTGGAAAAGAATCTGTCAGCTCTCATGGCCCTTGCCGATGAGCTTGGAAGTCCCTCCTCAATCCCCCCGCAGCAGCGAAATGGCAAGAAGGATAGCTGGAGCGGGATTCAGTGGCCCGACGCAACAGCGCAATCGGTTACGCGCTTCCTGCGTGGTTATCAGACCCATCCCGACTCCAGAAAGGTAAAGAGTGATCTTCTGGCAGACTTCATTGAAGAAATGAGTTTTTCCGGGGAACTGACATCTTGGACGGTGGCTGTCATAGGCGGTGGGACAGAGAAGACACTCGATATCGTCGGCAGTCCAGTCAGAATGATGCAGCGACAGAACAAGGCAACCGAAGGAGAAGGCAAATACTCCATCGGCAGACTGCTATCCCCCCAAGACGAGGCCATGGATCTTGATGAGGCCGGATGGAACGCAGCGCTTGAGTTAACCAAACGGGCCTGGGTGAAGGACCCGGGACGATCCAGACGCAAAGAGCCCCCCGAGACCCCCAATGGCCCTGCAATCAGGCATGTAAAAGGCCTAGGCGCAGATGGGATAAAACCTCGACCGGATAAAGGGCTCCTGATCATTTCATTACTGGATCCCGAGGACTCAAAAGTCACCGGTGTAACTACACCTGTCGTGGCATTTGCCATCAGCTTCCCTTCCAGCAATGCCGGCAAATCCGTGCCCTATCTAGTCACCAATGTGCTTTGGGAGCAGCAGTATGGCTCAAGTGAGTGACCTCGAAATTCTGGGAGTCTGGAGAGCACTGCCCGGCAACGCCGCCACTCCCGGCTGGCGCTCAATAGATCTGGTTCAGCAGACGGGCTCCTGCCGAATCAAGGCCGCCCGACACTCACCAGATAACGAGGAAGCGGTTCTGGTTGGATTTGCTACTACAAAAATCGCACCGGCGACTCAGCTTCCCCAAGGGCAGGGCTTCCGTATGGAGCGAGCCACGCTCGGCGAAACTGGCGGCAACCACAGTTGGCTCGCCATTGTTCGTCAGCCCGCGGGCAGTCTTGAACTGTTTGCCAAGGTAGTCTCCGATATCGTGCACCTGCTCCAGTCATTCAGCGATTCTCCCGAGGAAACGCTTTATCAGCGCTTCCTCGGGCGGGTGCGGGGCTGGCAGGAGTTCATGCGTCAGGGACGAGAAGGCTTGGGCCCAGAGAAGGAGCTGGGGCTGGTCGGAGAGCTGCGATTTCTGAATCTTCTGCTGGATGCGGGGATCCTTCAGTTTACGGCAGTGAATGCATGGAAAGGTCCGCATGACGGATTGCACGACTTCCAGATCGGACTTGGCAGCGTGGAAATCAAGTCGACAATGATTCCGGACGGCTTCCCTGTTCGGATTGGCTCACTTGAGCAGTTGGATGACACTAACTCCCCGCCTCTCTTTCTGGCCGGGCTTCGATTCAGCGCTCAGGAGGCGGGTAAAACGCTCACTGAGCTCGTTGATGCAACTCGGCAGCGCCTTGACGCTGACCCCGCCGCAATGCGCCTTTTTGAGCTGGCTCTCCATAAGGCCGGATATCTGGACATGCACGCGGCAGTCTATACACGTCGATTCCTGCTGGCCGACACAAGGTTGCATCTGGTGGACGGGGAGTTTCCCAGGCTAACCCCCTTCAACGTTTCGTCGGCAATTCGCCATGCCGCATATGAGCTGGATCTTTCTCTCGTTACGGCAAACAACCACACACTGGATGATGTACTCGAACAATTAGGAGTCGTTTGATGGAACTCGTCGACTTTCTGCGTGAGACGCAGGCCGCGATCCGCGATGAAGTTGAAAAAGATATAGGCCCAGGGGAAGCCCCCATTCCTGCTGAGGCCGTATTCACCGAGCATGTGATGACGCACATGGCTGACGAGGGAATCACCTTTGAACCAACTGTCTGCCATTACGAAGCGAAGGTAGGTACGTACAAGGTAAAAATCAGCGGCTACTCCGTATCCGACACTACTGATGATTCTGGCAACCCAGACCGTCTCGATCTTTTTGTCAGTCTGTACAAGGGGGTAGATGAGCTAGAGCCGCTTCCAGATTCCGAAGCAGGAAAGGCTGCCAAAGAAGGGCTGCAGTTTCTGAGGTTCTGCGCAACAGGCCAGCTATCCGGCAAGCTCGATGAAACCAACGATGCCTATGCCCTTGTTACCGAAGTCGAGCGCATCTTCAAGACGCTGGATAGCATCCGTATTTTCGTCATCACGGATGCCATAGCCAAAACGAGAAACTATGCACCGCAGGAGGTCGAGGGCAAGCAGGTCCGCCTAGAGATCATGGACATTCAACGCCTCTTCAACCACTGGCAGCAGGGGCGTCCGCGGGATGAACTGGTAGTGAACTTCAGGGACATCTGCGGGACTGCCCTTCCTAGCGTGTGGGTTCCTGGATCCGGTGACGATGAGTATGACTACGCCCTGACAGCCGTGCCCGGCGAGGCCCTGCGGTTCCTTTACGAAAAGTATGGCCCGCGGATCCTCGAAGCAAACGTGCGCTCCTTTCTGGGAGTTAGCAGCAAGGGAGTCAATAAGGGAATCCGTGACAGCCTGCGCGACCACCCTGACCGTTTCATGGCCTATAACAACGGCATCGTCGTTGTTGCCGACCAAGCCAAGCTCGACACCGCGGCAGATGGCTCGACAGGCATTCTCTGGCTCCAGGGCATGCAGATAGTCAATGGCGGCCAGACTACTGCATCCATCTACTTCGCCAAGAAAAAGCATCCGGACATCGATCTTACGAGTGTGCGGGTTCCAGCCAAGATCATCGTGCTACGCTCCGGACAGGCTGACGATGAGGAACTGATTGCCAATATTTCGCGGTATGCGAACAGTCAGAACGTTGTCAAACAGTCCGATCTTTCCGCCAACAAGCCCTTCCATCGCGAGCTGGAAAAACTGTCCATGCGTACTTACTGCCCCGATGGCGTTGGACGCTGGTTCTACGAGCGCTCAGCTGGCAGCTACAAGGTGATGCTGGAGAAGGAAGCAACTACCCCAACGCAGAAGAAAAAGCTCCAGGCGACAATTCCCCCTTATCGCAAACTCACCAAGCCCGACCTAGCCAAGTTTCTTTTTGCTTGGGATCAGAAGCCACATATCGTCAGTCTCGGCAGTCAGAAAAACTTCCAGGCATTCATGGATGAGTTGATGGAAAGGGAAAGTGCTGGTGAGAACGTGATACCGGATCAAGAGCAGTACAAACAGATGATCGCGAAGGCAATCCTGTTCAAGTCAGCTCACAAGATCATCCGCCCCATGTTCCCGGCATTCCAAGCCAACATCACGTCCTACACAGTTTCGATTCTAGCGCTCAAGCTGGGAGCGACCCTCAATCTGAACCGCATCTGGCAAGAACAATCGATATCACCGCAACTTCATCGCCAGATCGCGATATGGGCGGAAGAGGTCAATGACGCACTTCATCGAGGAGCCGGCGGGAAAATGATCTCCGAGTGGGCCAAGAAAATCGAATGCTGGTGGAGAGTAAGGGACACCTCCTACTCTTCTGAGCTAGGTGATATCACCGAATTATCCTAACAGCTGTTTAGCGCACGGCTAGATACGTAGTGGTCTACTGATCCCGGACACCGATTTAGGCGAGAATCCTCGCCGTGAGAGAGGTGTCTGATGAGCAAGCAACGACGTACGTTTTCCGCCGAGTTCAAACGAGAGGCCG
>NZ_SCND01000195.1:0-11290 GCF_005503585.1 Pseudomonas sp. 2VD | reverse complement strand
ACACTTACGTCGAGCCCTTCGGCGGCGCAGCCTCCGTCCTGCTCCGGAAAGCCCGCAGCTACGCCGAGATCTATAACGACCTCGACGGGGACGTGGTGAACCTGTTCCGAGTCGCGCGGGATCACGGTGAGGAACTGCGCCAGGCCCTGGCGCTTACCCCGTTTGCCCGGGAAGAGTTCGAAGCCAGCTACGCGGAAACGTCCGATCCGCTCGAGCGCGCGCGGCGGATGGTTATCCGAAGCTTGCAAGGTTTCGGTACCGCAGCTGCGTCCGGCGAACGTACAGGGTTCCGCTCAACCTCGACCAGATCCGGTACCGGACCTGCACTGGACTGGCGCAACTACCCCGACACGCTGACCGCGATAACAGAACGCCTGCAGGGCGTGGTGATTGAGAACCGCGACGCCCTCGCGCTGATGGAGTATCACGACCGGCCGAATACGCTGCACTACGTGGATCCGCCCTATGTCCACTCGACCCGCAGCACGAAGGTGCGCCACAACGCCACCGGCAAGTCGTACCGGTACGAACTGGACGACAACCAGCACAAGGAGTTGGCGGCATTCCTCAAACGGCTGCGCGGCATGGTGGTGCTCTCCGGATATCCCTGCCCCCTCTACGACGAGCTCTACAGCACCTGGCACAGAGTCGACCGCCACGCCTATGCAGACGGCTCCAGAGAGCGAATCGAATGCCTCTGGCTCAACAGCGCAGCGCTTGAGGGGTTGGCACAACTGGATTTCTTCCAGGCCAGTAATGCGTCTCCATCGCCCTCATTCCAGACCACGGCCGCTCATTACTGAGCGATCTGCAGGAGAACAACATGAAGAACGTTACTTCGATCGACCGCAAACACGCAGAAGACAAGTTTGTTGTACGCATGCCGCAAGGGCTCCGCGATCAACTCAAGCAAAAAGCCGCGGATAACCACCGCTCGGCCAACAGCGAGATCGTCTACCGGCTGGAGCGCAGCAACGCGCTCGAAGAAGAACTCGCTCGAGCGAACCGAATGGTCGACGAGCTCTTCGCCAAGAACCAGCGTCTGCAGGCAGAGCTGGCTGCGGCGAACACGCCTCAGGTGGCGGAGGCATGAGTATGGCCAAGATCAACCCGCAAGATCTGAAAGACCGGCTACTTGCCCCTGGTTTCACCGCGCCGCCCGTTCTTGAGCAGTTGTCGGACCCGATCAGCGACACCCCCATGGTGCTGACACTCGACCAGGTCCTCCCCTGGCACGATAACCCCCGGACCACTCGAAACCCGAAATACGATGAGCTGAAAGAATCGATCCGGCATCGAGGTCTCGATACGCCGCCACCAGTAACTCGACGCCCTGGCGAAGACAAATACCGCATTCGCAACGGCGGAAACACTCGCCTGGAAATTCTCAACGAGCTCTACAAAGAGACCGGCGACGAGCGTTACTTCCGTTTCAACTGCCTGTTCAGGCCCTGGGACAAGCAGCGCGGCGAAATCATCGCGCTGACCGGTCACTTGGCCGAAAACGATTTGAAGGGTGACCTCAAGTTCATTGAGCGAGCTATCGGAGTAAAAAAAGCGAAAGTCCTTTATGAGCAGGAAAGCGGCGGTGAAAACATTTCCCAGCGTGAGCTGGCACGTCGGCTAAAAGCGGATGGCTACCCAGTATCTCAGTCCCACATAAGCAAAATGCTGGATACCGTTGAGGTCCTGCTTCCAGCCATTCCAAGCATGCTGTACTCGGGCCTGGGAGTTGATCGTGTCTCTCGCATTCTCTCACTACGAAAGGCTTCCCTGGGCTGCTGGAAACGCCTTTACTCCGGCGAGGGTATCGACTTCGAGATGCTGTTCCAGGACACCCTGGCGATCTTCGACAGTAGCCCTGACGAGTTCATTTTCGAGCGTTTCCAGGACGAACTCATCGACCAGATGAAGCGTCCCTTGGGCCTTCGCTATGATCAAATCCTGCTCGAGATCACCAACGGCCAGCAGGAGCAGCGCCGCGGCACTCTGGTCGACCTGCCCGCACCTGCCGCACCACCTGGAATCCCAGCCGTAGGGCAGGAAAATCCTGCTGCGTCGACTACTGGACAAGCACAATCACAGAGCCCCGCTGCCGGCCTCCAAACGTCCAAGACCAATAGCCTCCCGGGTAATCCCTCTACCCCGCCAACTCCGCCACTACCTGTACAACAGCAGCAACTGACCGACGAGGAGCGTGCTGAACTCTTGGCAGGTCATATCGTGAGCCCGGTATCCACCAAGATTCAGCAGACTCGCCAACGGCTGGCCGCTCTCGAGGGTGAACATCTACCTGTCTTCGAGGAAACAGCTCTGCAGGCAATCCCGGTGCAAGTCGGCGGCCTGCACCCGATCACCGACCTCTGGTACATCGAGCGGTCGATCGACACCCCCGAAATCCTGCGACAGCACATCGCTGACTTGGTGGAAGAAATTGCCGTTATCGTCGGCGCCCCCGGAACGATCGAGAGGATTCAAGGTGGTGTGGGCTACTCGTACCGGGAGCCAGCAGAAGATTGCGAACTTTCTGAGGCAGCCCTGCACCTGATCACCTTGTTTCAGTCTCTCAGTGGCCAGGTCCAGGTAATCCTGGACAAGGTCGACTCGCAAACTTGTCGTGATGCTCTGGGTGAATTCCAGTTCTCAGCTGGCCTCGCTCAGTTGCTGCTGGGCCAACCCACCACAGGCGATCAGCCATCCAGCCAGGCAGGCCGTCTTAATGACGAAGCCCTGGTGAAACTGTTCCGGATCATTCGTCTTGCCCGGCGCCTGGTTGACCTTGAGCTGCCGCCGGCCACCTCCGAGCAAGCAGCTACCGACCAGTGATTTCGCACGATTTGGGGAGGGATCGACATGTCGAAGTCGTTGATCAATGAAGCGGTCCTGACGCAGGTGATCAACCACCTGCGCAATGGGCAGTTCAAACGCTGCGCCGAAATGGGCCTGAAGCCAGAAATTCTGGCTCAGCTACAACAGCCGTTCGTCGTGAGTCTCCTGACGAATACCCCGGTGTCTTGGGTCGAGGTGAGGGTGAACACCGACGTCATGGAAAAAATCCTGGCCACCGCAGAGCGCTCTCAGCAAGAGGAGCTGCAAATTGAGCGTGCTCTCAAACTCGGGGCTACCACCACGATGATTCAGAGCTTCTTCGGTCTGTCGCCGGAAGACACTGCGATCAAGCGGCTGATCATGGAGATACACCCCCGACGGGGCCGCTGGCGTCAGCTCGACGGAACACTGGAACACCAGATCTGGTATCGCTGGGATCACTTGATGCAGGAGAACCAGGTCAGCCTGGACGATAGCTTGGCGCTTCTCGACATCGCCATGATCTTGACCGAGGAAATCAACGCAGGCACCGATCAGGATAGCCCGGAGTTCATAAGCCTCGCCGTTGTCTGGTGGCTCATTCAGAGCTGGTTGAAAGACGGACTCTATTCGTCTGACAAATCGGGTCAGGCCCAAGCAAGTCATCCCAGGTCTCCGACGACTCTTTATCTGGCCAGCATCAGCTCACACCTGCCCCACTCTGCCCCTTCCGCAACAACGCAGGTGAACGCTGAGACAGAAAGTCAACAACAACTGAACCTGGTTCAGTCGGAAGGCGACACAGCACCATGAGGCTGTCGCGCTTTCCCATCTCGACTCTGCTGGATTCGGCCTCGGGACATCTCGAGGCCCATTTGTATAAGAAGCGGCTTGCTGCCGAGAGCGGCGAACCGCTGGCTCAACAGTATTCCGGCATCATTTTCAGCGGCAACCCGCATGAGACCGTTCCTCGGCGCCTGCTGCTGGATAAACGCCTCACCCCGCTGGAGCGGAACTGCTGGCAAGTGTTCCGCTTGCTCATCAACGACGACGGGCTGACCGCGTTCCCGACATACGAGCAACTGCGCCCTTATCTCGGCATGCAGCCGGGCAAGATCGCCTCGCGCGAAACCATAGCCAAGGCACTCACGGTTCTTCGATTGACACGCTGGCTCAGCCTCGGCCGACGCCTGCGCAACGACCTCAACGGGCAAGTACAGGGCAACGTCTACATCCTCCACGACGAACCGGTATCCCCGGCAGAAGCCCTGGAGCTGGACCCCGACTACATGCAGTTGCTGAGCCAATCCACCGACCACGGCAACCGAGCCATACGCGAAGTAGGACAGGTCACCTGGAGGGAATTCAGGGACGATCCGGACGTTGGTCGGCGCCTGCCTTCCCACCTGGAGAAGCTTGAGGGGCGCTTGAACCATCAGCAGTGGGCTCTCGATAGTCAGCTCGAAGCGGATCCAGCGGCAGAGTTCGGCATCCGAACTCTGCCCGATTTACCTCATTCCACCCCGAGTTCGGATGCCGAACTCAGTGAAATCAGCGGCAAGCGATGCGCTCTACCGCTGAGTTCGGATGCCGAACCCAGACAGAATCCGCCGAGTACACCCTTGGTTCGGATGCCGAACTCATATAGTACGTATACATACAAACAAGATTCTGTATGTAAAAAGCCAGTACAACCGCGAGCACGCGAGGACGCACATCCGAACTGGCAGGATCTCCTGAACGGACTGGAGGCCGAGCAACGGATCCAAGCCGTAAGCGCGCTCCGACGGGTGTCCGAGGAGCTGCGTCGTCCGGTCATCGAGCAGTGGCGGCACCGATGTGCGGGAGGAAGTGTCGGTAACCCCTTCGGCTACCTCATGACGCTCATCCAGCGTGCAGTCCAGGGCAAGTTCAACGCCTCTTGGGCTCCGGAAGAAATAGCGGAACGCCCCTGTCGTGCTCCGGCACCACCAAGCCCCACAACGCCTACACAGCCTCAGATTCAGCCAAAGGGAGACACCCGGACAGGGAGCGAGGTCCTCAGCCGGCTCAAGGACCTCATTCGGCCCAGGCACGGATCGAGCGTGCCATCCGAACGGGGTGACGAGCCATGAAAAACTCACTGTCGAGCATGTTGGTTTTCCCTCGGGGCGGAGCCGACGGTGAGCTGGGTGATTCGGCCCGAATCACTCTGCCAAGGATCGACCTCGTCGCCGACGGCGAACGGGGTGTTGCGGCCCGCATCACTTCGCCAGGTCCTGGCCTCGGCGCCGCCAGCAAGCTGGGTGATTCGGCCCGAATCACTCTGCCAAGAATCGACCTCGGCGCCGACGGTGAGCTGGGTGATTCGGCCCGAATCACTCTGCCAAGAATCGACCTCGGCGCCGACGGTGAGCTGGGTGATTCGGCCCGAATCACTCTGCCAAGGATCGACCTCGTCGCCGACGGCGAACGGGGTGTTGCGGCCCGCATCACTTCGCCAGGTCCTGGCCTCGGCGCCGAGGGCTATCAACTTCTCCCACTCAAGAGGAACCGAAAGATGTGTGACTCGATCTTGTATGCCCCCATGGACGAGCTCGAATTCGAGCGGCTGCTAGGGCTGGCAACCCTATTCAACGACAACGATGAATGGCCTATCGACTTTACGGAGCTGCAGGAACTGAGCGAGCTGCTCGGCAAACTCAAAAGTTGCGTCGACGTAGCGATAGACAACGCCCCTGAGGCGGCCAAGAGCTGAAGGAGGCCAACCTCCATGAGCCGCAGGCGGGATGATGATGAACCCGCACTGCCAGCGGAAATACCCCAGCGGCGAACCATGTATTTCCTACTGCGCGCTCCTACCACGATCAGCACGATGTGGCCGAACCCCTTCCCTATATAGGAACACTGCACCATGGCTGAAACCCATCGGCTTCAGATCGGCTCTCTCCGCAGCGATGTCAAACTGACGCTTCACACCTATCACGCCGCCCGCATCTGGACAGGCCGGCAGAAGTCGGATGCCAAGCACAGCATCCTCGGCCTCTCCGGCTTCTGTGCATACGTGAATCGCATGCACCGCGGGGCAGCACAGGACGATCCGTACTCCGACTGGTGGCTGGTTCAGATCGAAGAGAAAGTCGAGAGCTGCCAAGCCGCGCTCAAGGCCATCGACCAGCGCCTGGATGACGTAATGGCCAAGCTGCCAGCGACCCTCGATATCTCCGAGAACTTGTCCGTCACACCGGTCAAGGTCCCGTTGTTCATCTCCAACCCTCTCGGCTTCAAGGCGGTCTATCTCCTGACCAACTACGACGAACTCGCCCGCCGAATCCTGCTGGCCCAGCACGTCGGACTGGTCGGTCGCCGCGACATGGAGGTCTGGCTCGACGAAGGTGCGTCGGTGCTGCGCAGCCTCTTTGGTCTGGCTCAGAGCTACCAGTTCACGGGCGCCACTCGCGACGACTTCGCCGCGAACAACGCTCGCGCCGAAGCCGCGCGGAAGATGTACGAGAAGTTCGGCGAGATCCCGCAGGACATCCTGGAGGGTACCCGACGCTCGAACTTCGCTCCGCCGATCACTCGGGGCCGCTCTGACGGTGATGCCGATGATGACGCTGACCGTGTCGAGCTCGAGGACTGATCGGAATGCGGCAGCTCGATAAGGACCAGCAAGGCGCTCTGCAACAAAGTGCCTTCCGCCCACTGCAACAAACTGCCTTCCAGGCGCTGCAACACAGTGCCTCACTAAAAGGCCTTTTAAAGCCTTTTAAAGGTAAGGGGGAGCTGGCCCAGTTGGCGGAGCAATGCGAAGTCCTGGAGCAGGGATTGCTTGAGCTTGCCCAGGGACTGCTGGCCCAGGTTCGTCGCCCGCCCTTCACTCTTCTGCCCACCCGACTCATCGAGCAGCGCACATCCGCACGCACCACCTTTCTTCGCTGGCAGCACATTGCAACCCGGCGGATGGGCGTCGGGGTGTGGGCGGAAATGCTGCGCCAGGACAAGACCCCGGAATACCTGCTGCAAGACCTCTACGAGATGGAGCTGCAGCGCATCACCCTCAACATGCAGATCAGCCTGATCCACTCCATCGGCAAGCAGGCCGCCGAGTGTGCGGAAAAGATGGGCCAGGCCGAGGCCGAGTTCATGGGCCGACTGCAGCAGAGTCAGACCCGCCCTGGTTCCGTGGGCATGTAGCTGTACCGCTCTACCTTCGACGAAACGATCACCAACGGAGAGACAACATGAGCAACATCAGCAGCAAGACCGTTTCCAACACCAAAGCCCAGCCCTCCACCGAGGTCAGCGTCGAGATCATCGGCGGCAAGCCCACCACGACCAGCCTCGACGTCGCCAAGCATTTTCGGAAGAGGCACGACAACGTGTTACGGGATATCAAAAACTTGGAATGTCCCGAGGATTTTGCACTCCTCAATTTTGAGGAGTGTTCCCGCACGGGAGCGAACAACAGGCCAGAGCCATACGTGCGCATGACTCGCGACGGCTTCACCCTTCTCTGCATGGGGTTCACTGGCAAGGAAGCTATGCACTGGAAGGTCGCTTACATCAACGCCTTCAACAAGATGGAACAGGCGATCATCGAGCAACCCGAGATCCTCAGCCACAACCACCTGCTCCAGTTCGCTATCAAGACCCTCGACCTGATGCGCGACCACACCCTCGGCGAGCCGGCCCGACCCAGGACAGAACAGGTCGTATGCAACTACCTGGCCGTCGAGTCCTTGGACGCGGCGAATCCCGAGCAGATCAAGCAGGCCCTGAACTTCCTCCAGGGGCAGATCATCGGTGAAGGTGTGGCCGCCAAGTCCTTGCCCAGCGTGGCCGGCTCCTCCATCGCCAAGGACCTGCTCTACGGCTTGCTGCGCTCCGCTCATGACGCGGAGCTGCTGTTCAACTCCCTTTACGACAGCGGCGTCGAAAAGCTGGCCAGCGAAGTGTTCAAGGAGCACATGGCCAACACCTTGGCTGCAACGTCTCGGCAAACCCGTGAACTGCTCGGGTACGTGGCCAGCCGCGCCACTCGCTCCCCCTTCAAACCACGCTCCACCCACTAACCCCCGACTCAACCGACTGGAGATTCATCATGGCTACCCCCGTCTTCTGGGAAGGCAACATCGGCTCGGCGCCGGAGCACCGCAGCTTCCCCAACGGCAACAATCCCCCGCGGCAGTTGCTGCGTCTCAACGTGATGTTCGACAACTCGATTCCCGATGGCCAGGGTGGCTACAAGGATCGCGGCGGCTTCTGGTGCAGCGTCGAGTGGTGGCATCAGGATGCCCAGCGTTTCGCCGAACTGTTCGCGAAAGGTATGCGCGTCAAGGTCGAAGGCCGGGCGATCATGGACCGCTGGCCGGACAAAGAGTCTGGCGAAGAAGTACAGGCGCTGAAGGTCGAAGCCTCGCGCATTTCCATCCTTCCGCATCGCCTGGCCGAGGTCACCCTGTTGCCGTCGACCAATGGCCAGGCGACCCAGCATCAGCAGACTCGGCAAGTCTCGCAGCAGGACTACGACAGCGCCTTCGACGACGACATCCCCATGTAGCAGGCGGCTTAATTTTTGTCCGCCCATTCGTGAAGCTGCGGGTGGCAAGCACTACTCGTCGCCGCCCGCAGCCTCTACAAAGACTCGCCCGACAGGAAATCCACCATGAACAGGAAAGATGACCAAGCAGGTTCACATTGCCCATTTCGGGATCGCGATGAGCCGTTGACCAGGCAGCCCCTCAGCGCCGGCGAGATTTCAGTTCTGGAGTGCATGGCGCTTATGGAGGAAGAAGATCGCGCGGCCTTCATCCGAATGGCTCAGGGCATTGCCGAAGCGACGGTGAAACGCCGGTCTTAATTTTCCGCGCCCACTCGTGAAGTTGCAGGTGGCTAGAACCATTCTTCGCCGCCCGCAGCCTCGACAAGCATGCCAGCGACTGGAGCAACCGCAATGAACAGCTTTGCCGGCAAAATGCTGTTAAACCAGCATCCTTAATTTTGGCCGCCCGTTCGCGAAGTCTCTGGTGGCAAGAACTTCCGATTCGGAAATCTCGACCAGTACGAGGTGCAGTGTGTCAAAGAAAGCGACCCATACCGACAAGCTGGACAGGCGACATTACAACGATCCCCACCGGACTGTACGGGCTCTTGGCGCTGAGGCCGCGCGGAAAGGGCTACGGGTGTTCGACTGCCCTTACAGTCATCCTGCGATGCGGGCGTCCTGGTTGAAAGGGTTTGCCCAGGAGCAGCAACAACAGCTCGACTTCTGATCGATCCCGCTCTACAGCACCTCCCGAAAACTGCAACAACGCACCGTTCATTTCTCATTGTTGGCCCGCTCTCTGACCGCGACAGTTCGACCGACTGTTCCGAGAGATTCCGCCGATGCACCTCGTAATCATTGAAGCCCCGGGCAAGCTGAAAAAGCTGCGGTCCCTTCTCCCCTCCATTCGTCCCGACGTGACCTGGCAGGTCGAAGCGACTGCCGGTCATATCAGAGACCTACCCGTTCACGGCCAGGATCCGCAGATGCTCACCGTCGGCGTAGGCCAGGATTTCAAACCCCACTACCAGATCCTTTCGGGCAAGGAAAAGACCGTCGCACGGCTGAAGGAGCTGCGGCAGAAAGCCGTGGAAGTCTACGTCGCATCCGACCCGGATCGGGAAGGCGAAAGCATCGGCTGGCACATCCTCCAGGCTGCCGGGATCAAGAACTACAAGCGCGTTGCCTTCAAGGAAATCACCAAGTCGTGCATCAGCGCCGAGCTCAGCTCACCACGCCGTCTGGACCTCCCGAAGGTCGCCTCGCAGGAATGCCGTCGCGTCATCGATCGCCTGGTGGGGTATCTGGTCACGCCAGAGCTGCGGCGTGTGATGGGTAGGCCAACCACCGCCGGGCGCGTGCAGTCCGTCGCCGTGTACCTGGTGGTCCTGCGAGAGCGGGAGATTCGCGCCTTCACAGCAATCAAGCATTTCGGGGTGGAACTGGCCTTCGTTTCGCCCAGCGACGGCCGTACCTGGAAGGCGGAGTGGGATCCAGTGCCCACGTTTGCCAGCAAGGAGTTCCCGTATGTCCAGGATCGTCAACTCGCAGAACTGGTGGGGGCTATACGCAATGTGATCGTCGAGACCTGCATTGATGGCGAAGAAACCGATACGCCTCCGGCGCCGTTCATCTCCTCTTCGCTCCAGATGGCCGCCGGGAATGCGCTGAAGTGGTCACCCGACAAGACGATGAAGATCGCCCAGCGGCTGTATGAACAGGGGCTCATCACCTACCACCGGACGGACAACCCCAATATTTCGAAGGACTCCATGTCGGATATCCGTGCTGTCGCCAAGGCATTGGGGCTGAAGTGTGTTGAGCAACAGCGGATGTTCAAGGCTGACCAGGACGCCCAAGAGGGCCACCCCGCCATCACCCCCACCGATTGGACGGCCGCTACCGCTGGTGAAACTGCTGATGAGCAGGCCCTGTACCAGCTCATTCGAGTTCGTGCGCTTGCCAGCCAGATCGAAGCTGCCGTGTACGCAGTGAGAACCATCACCCTCCTGGGCGTCGGCCCCGACAAGAAGCCGCTGCGCTTCGGCGCCAAAGGGAAGCTGTTGAACGTGCCTGGCTGGAGAAAACTGCTGCAAGGCGATGACGCCGAGGAGCAGAAGAACGAAACGCCCTCAAACCCCATCCCGGAGCTGGAGCCAGGCCAGATCCTCAAGGTCTACAGCGGCGAGGTCCTGGAGAAGAAAACCTCCCCTCCCAAGCGCTTCACCGATGCCAGCCTGGTGGGCGAGATGAAGCGCCGCGGGATTGGCCGGCCATCCTCCTACGCCTCGATCGTGAAGAACATCATCGACAAGGGCCAGGTGCAGATGAAGGGCCGAAGCCTGATCCCCGGCGAGCTGGGCGAGGCCACCATCGCGCTCCTGGAGCACAACTTCAGCTTCCTCAGCCTCGACTTTACCCGCAACCTGGAGGTCGCCCTGGACCGGATCGCTAACAGCGAGGACACCTACATGAACGTGGTCCAGCAGTTCTACCAGCTCCTGCAGTCGGAGCTGCAGACGCTGCGCGCGCACCCCAGCGCACAGGGCGACCCGCGAGCAAGCTCTACCGCCAGCGCTCCCACGGCGCCGGCCAGTGACTTCCTCTGCGGCAAGTGCGGTCTGCCCCTGGTCCACCGCAAGAAAGCTGGCAAGGGCGGCTTCGACTTCTGGGGCTGCAGCGGCTATCGCACCACCGGCTGCAAAGTCGGCTATCCCACCAGGAACGGCCAACCTGACTTCGACAACCCGCGCGGGCTATAGGTAGTATTCGCGGCGCCACGGATACTCCGGAAAAAGAGCAGGCAACATGTGTTGCCTGTGTCGTTTTCAGGCAATTTCTCTAGGGAAACTCTGAAAAAGACTTTCTGATTTGGCAAAATACCGCGACCCCACCCACCGAGTTTCCCGATGAAGCAGATGACCTTCGCCGACGCCGAGTACGCTGGCAAGCGCA
>NZ_SCND01000194.1:0-11304 GCF_005503585.1 Pseudomonas sp. 2VD | reverse complement strand
GCCACCGACTGGTCGATCTCGCCGGCCAGGCGCTGGATGCTACCCACCTGCGACTCGACCAGGCTGCGCCCGCTGAGGGTTTCCTGGTTCACGCTGTTCGCGCTGCTCACCGCCATCGCCGCGCTGCGTGCCACTTCCTGGGCGGTAGCGGCCATCTGGTTCATCGCCGTGGCCACCTGCTCGATCTGGCTGCGTTGCCCGGCTACCGCCTGGTTGCTTTCGGCCGACACCGACTCGACGCGCAGGGTCTGCCGCTCGACCTCGCCGACGGTCTGGCTGACCCGCTCGATCAGGTCGTGGATCTTCGCCACCGATTCGTTGAACGATTGTCCCAGCTCGCCCAGTTCGTCACGGCTGCGGGCCTGGAAGCTGACCGTCATGTCGCCGCCGGCGACGCGCTCCATCATTCGCCCGAGATCCTTCAGGGTGGCGCGGGTGGAAACGTAGAAACCGCCGTAGAGGTATAGGATCGCGGCGAAAACCACGGCCAGCGCGGCGACTAGCAACAGCATCTGCGTGCGCACCTGTTGCAGGCGCTTTTGCAACTGGGTATCGAGATAGCCGAGAACGGCGTCGTCGAGCTGGTAGGTCTTGTCCATCGCCGCGCTGACCTGATCGTAGAACTGCGTCCACGGGGTATCCAGCGTCTCGGCCACGATCACCCGGTCCTCGAACAACTGCCCCAGGCTCTTCAGGGTCTCGCGACTGGCCTGGGCGGCCTCCTCGAGCGCCGGTGGGCTGCCGGCCAGGGACTCCTGCAGCTTCAGGCCGTACTCGCCATGCAGTTTCTCGAACTCCAGCAGCAGTTCGTCGAGCCGCGCGCTGGAGGACGAATTGAGGAAACCCTGGCCCAGGGAGTAGGCGCCGATGGCGCGCCCCTTGCTGATGGCCGCCGTCACCTCCGGCGTTATCGAGCCGACCAGCTCGCTGAGCTGGCGCACCTGGCGCTGGCTGTCCTGGCTGAGCCCGGCCTGGGCGATGAGCAACTTGATGAATACCTGTGCGCTACCGAGCAGCTTCTCCGCCCGTGCGCCCTTGCCCTGCAGGGACCCTTCGGCCTCCACGGCCTGCAAGCCGTTGAGCAACCGGTCGCGCTGGGCCTCGAATTCGGCTACCGCCGCACCATCCTCGCTGAGCGGCGCCAGCGCCTCGAGCCGCCCGCGCAGCCCCTTCTGGACGTCCGCGATGCGCGCTTCCAGATCGCCGGCCTTGCCGGACTGGCCGATGACCGCATTGATCTGCAACAGATCGTTGAGGGACTCCAGGCCACGCCGGATCTGAAGTCCGCTACCCAGCAGCGTCAAGCTCTGCAGTTCGATCCGGGTGTCGCTGAACTGGCGATAGGCATCGCGCACCAGATAGAAGCTGGTGATCAGCAGCGGCAGGAAGAACAGCACGCTGATCAGGCCGAACTTCATGCCGAAGCTGAGCCGGTTCATCAGCGCGATAGCGGGATAGAGTACGGTCTTCACCCAGACGTCTCCTGATTGTTCTTATCGTTCTGAGAGATGCCGCCGCGTGGCGACATTGACGCACGGAGTCCGCTCGGTAATGGCCTTTCGAAATCATGCGGACACGTTCACCTGTGTACCCGATATCGGCCTGGTGTTCTGTAACTTAAGGTTAACGGGGAATCGCAAGCGGATTCCCCGTCGCTACGCTCAGAGGAACAGCGCGCAGAAGGCGAACACGGCGTACCAGAGCACGGCCGCACGCACCAGCAATTGCCAGAGCGCATCCAGGCTGGCGACGCCGGCGGCACCCAGTTCGACCGCTTCGACATCGCTGGCGACCCGTCCGGCCTTGCCCAGCAGCGCGGCCGCCGAGATGTCCCAGGCCAGCAGCCAGTGCAGCAGCACGCGGATAACCGCGAGGAAGTTGCCGACCAGGGCGAAGCTCAGCACCAGCGCACGCACCGGCAACCAGTCGAGGATATGCCGGACGCGCGCCGCCTGTTCGCGCAACGCCGGCTGGCGGGCGTGCTCCAGCGCCAGTGCCAGCAGGCGATAGGCCAGGGCCGCCACCGGGCCGAGCAAGGCATACCAGAAGATCACTGCGAAGAAGCTCTGGTAGCCCTGCCAGAGCAGATGGCCGTGCACCCGGCCGATCAGTTCGCTCTCGCTGCCGCCCAGGATCCCCAGATCGCGTTCGGCGACATGGAAGGCAGCCTGGGCCTCCTCGCGCCGCCAGGCGTCGCGGAACGGCCCGAGGTCGGCCATGACGTCGCCGCGGCCGAGACTGTAGACCACCACCAGAAGATGCAGCGGAAGACTCAGCCAGCCATAGGCCAGCGGCTGCAGCAATGTCAGCAGCAGGGCCAGCGGCAGCAACGGCAGGACTACCGCGAGCAGCAGCCCCAGCCAGGAGCGGCGGGACACCGAGGGCAGGTCCTCGACCAGGCTCAGCCAGGCGAGCCAGGCGCCATCGCGCTGGATACGCCGGCGCCAGCCGGAGAACTTCTCCAGCGCAAGGGCCAGCAGCAACACCAGGAACGTCATGTTTCCTCCTTGGAATAGGTCAATCCGGCGCGGTAGCGCGACCAGTCGAAAGCCTCGCCGGGATCGGTCTTGCGCTCCGGGGCGATATCGCAGTGGCCCTGGATGCGTTCCGGGGTGATCGCCGGGAAGGCCGCGCGCAACAGCCGCGTCAGCCCGGCCAGGGCAGTGTACTGCGCGTCCGTGTACGGTTCCGTGTCGGTCCCCTCCAGTTCGATGCCAAGGGAGAAGTCGTTGCACGCCTCGCGACCGTCGAAGCAGGAAACCCCGGCATGCCAGGCGCGGTCGTGACAGGAGACGAACTGGGTGATGGCGCCGTCGCGTTCGATGAGGAAATGCGCGGAAACCGTCAGGTGGCGGATCTCCTCGAAATAGGGATGTTCGTTCGGGTCCAGGCGATTCTGGAAGAACGCCTGGACCTTGCCGGTGCCGAACTGTCCCGGCGGCAGGCTGATATTGTGGATGACCAGCAGCGACACCGCGTCCCCTTGCGGACGCAGGTTGAAATTCGGTGAAGGGCAGTGGCGGACGCCACGGACCCAGCCGGTAACGGAATCGAAATGCATACGGGCTCCTGAACGAGCCCCCACTCTAATCCAGCGGCGCCGGAATGACGATCAGGCGGGCTCTGGATCGGCCGCTTCGACATGCGTCGAGGAAAGGTATTACCCGCAAGAACGAAAAGACCCGGCATCCGCCGGGTCCTCGAGAAGCGGCTAGGCGCCCTTGAGGCGCCGCAGGTTGCCGATCACCGACTCCAGGGCCCGGTCGAACAGCAAGGCATCGTCCAGCAGGCGTACCGCCTGCCGGCGAAACTCCACCGCCAGGCCCATGCGGGTCTTTTCCAGGACCTTCATCCCGGTGCGATTGACGAAGATGTAGCGACCGGTGGGCCGGATCACTGCCGCCAGCTTGCAGCGCAGCTTGTGCTCGGCGTCCTCCTGGATCTCCACCCAACTGCCGACACGCAGCGCATCGACCCGCAGCAGTGCCTCGTCGTTGTCCGGCAGGCGCACTTCGCTCTCGACAGGCGCCGGGGCGGCGTCCGGCGAGGTCAGGACGATTTCCTCGACCACCCGCAGCATGACCGGCGCTCGGGGCTTTTCCGCGGCCGTGCCCGGGGTCGCTTCGTCGAGCAGGGGGCTGTCCGCGACCGCCGCCTCGCCGCGCTTGTCGCGCTGCAGGCCCTGGACATGCAGGGTTTCCAGCTGGCTGAAGAATTCTCCGGTGGAAAACGGATCGAAGGCTGCGCTGGCCAATCCCTCGCGCAGCGCCTTGAGCAGGCCTGGCACGCGCTCCAGCAACTGTTGGCGGGACAGCGGATCATCATGCGGGCCGACGCTCCAGATCAGCTCGTCCATGGTATCCAGGGCCTCCCGCCACTCGGCCGAAGCCTTGCCATGCTTGAGGCAGATCAGCAGCATCACCTTGCTCCAGGCATCCCGCAGCAGACGCACCACCACCTCCGGCAGGACCTTGCCGAGCAGTCGCTGGTTCAGCACCTGCTCCACGTCCTGACGAGCCAGTTCGGCCTTGGCGCGGCCTTCCTCGGCGTCGCGGGTGCGCTGCTCGAGGAGCTCGCTGCGGCGGCGCTCGTCGCCGGTGAAGGCAATGAAGTCCTCCAGCAACTCGGCAAAGATCGCCGGGTCGTCGACGAAGTCGTTCAACAGCCGCATCACGACCTGTTCGATCTTCTGGTACAGGCTGTCGCGCCGGGCATCATTGTGTTCGGCCCAGCCCAGCGACGCGGATGCGATCTCGTTGAGCAGGCGACGTGCCGGATGGCTACCGCGGCTGAAGAAGGTCTTGTCGAGCAGGGCCACCTTGAGCATCGGGATCTGCATCCGACCGATCAGGGCCTTCAGCGAATCAGGCAGGGTGCGGTCGTCGAGAATGAACTCGAACAGCATCGACACCAGGTTGATGACGTCATCGTCCACCTGGCCGACCACCCGAGAACGGCCGCTCTTGTGGCTGACCCGCTGGAGCAGTTGGTCGACCCCGTCGCGGACGTCGAACTCCGCGGCGCCAGGGCCCGGCAAGTGCTGTTGCAGGTGAGAAAGCAGGCGCATCAGGTCGTTGCTGGAAATCGGCGCGGCATTCTCAGGCGTTTCGCGACGGTAGAAGGAAGGATTGTCGCGGACCTGCGCCAGCAGTTCCTGCAGCGCGCCGAAGACTTCCTGCTGGCCGCCGTCGAGTAGCGCAGCCTGTGCCTGCAGGGTCCCGGCATCGCGTACCGCTTCGGGACGGACAGCGGGCTGACGCCGCGGCAGTGCGGATTTGAGTTCCGGCAGCACGCCCGCAGCGACCAGGATCTGGTTGGCCTCGGCGTACAACTGGTCGCAATGGGCCAGGACGTACTTCTCGAACAGCTTGAGAATGATCAGCTTGACCTTGATCTCGACGCCGAGCCCCTGGCAGGCATCGAGGAAAGCCGCGGTCAGCGGACGCGGAGCGAGGGGATTGCTCTTCTCGTCGACCTTCCGGCCGACCAGGGTGTTCAGGCGGGTGCTCAGGTGGGCCAGCGCGGTGGCATCGCGGCTCATCACCCGCGCCACCATCGCGTCCACCGCGACGGACTCCTCCAGTTCCTCGTTCTGTACCAGGCTGAGGCTGTCGAAGGACACGGTATCCAGGGTCGGCACGGATTTGCCGGACTGTACCTGGTTGAGCGCCGAGAACTCCTCGAAGACCTTCTGCAGGTAGACCCGCTCGATACTCTTGCGCTTGAGGCGCAGGTCGCGCATGGCTTCGAAGAAAGCGTTCTGTTCGAGGTTGCTGGTGGCTCGGTCGGCCATTTCGAAGAGGGTGTCGTCGGCGTTGTCGAACAACGCCTGCAACGCCTGTTTCAGCTGCAGCGCCGCCTTGTCGCGCACCTGCACGAGGATGACCGGCAGGCGCCCCGCTCCGGCGTTCGGCGACGGCTCGGAAGCGACCCTGGTCAGGTGCACCACATTGGCATCGTTCTGCATCGGGACTCTCCTGCCACCCTCGCGGCCGCGCATGGAATGGCAAAAATCGGGCACAGAGGATCGATTGGCGTCGTCCGTAACGTCAATTTCCAGGCGTCAAAAACAAGTATCTACATTCATTATAGAGATACTTTCAAATCTAGATAGAGGGTTTTCCTATAGACATGACTCTCTTCACACAAGCGAAGGCCGATGAATGGCGGCCGTCCCGACCGGCGCCCAGGCAGGCACAGACGCCGTCCGCCGCGCTCCGTATAATCGCCCGATCTCGTACAGGAGCCCGCCATGCCTAACCTCACCCTTGCCGACCTCCAAGGCGAAATCCAGGCCAACGTTCGTACCGCCCTGGCGGAAGACGTCGGCGGCGGCGACCTTACCGCTCAGTTGATCGATCCACAGCGCGAGGCCGAGGCCCGGGTGATTACCCGCGAGCACGCGACGATCGCGGGCCGCGCCTGGGTCGACGAGGTCTTCCGCCAGGTCGATCCGCGAGTGCTGGTGACCTGGCAGGTGGAGGACGGCCAGCGAGTCGAGCCGAACCAGACGCTGTTCCAGCTAAAAGGCCCGGCCCGCGCCCTGCTCACCGGCGAGCGCAGCGCGCTGAACTTCCTCCAGCTGCTTTCCGGTACCGCCACCCGCAGCCAGCACTACGCCGACCTGGTCGCCGGCACCACGGTGAAGCTGCTCGACACCCGCAAGACCCTGCCCGGCCTGCGCCTCGCGCAGAAGTACGCGGTCACCTGCGGCGGTTGCCACAACCACCGCATCGGCCTCTACGATGCCTTCCTGATCAAGGAAAACCACATCGCCGCCTGCGGCGGTATCGACCGGGCAATCGCCGAGGCCCGGCGCATCGCGCCCGGCAAGCCGGTGGAAGTGGAAGTGGAGAACCTCGATGAACTGCGCCAGGCGCTGGAGGCCGGCGCCGATATCGTCATGCTCGACGAACTCAGCCTGGACGACATGCGCACCGCCGTCGCCCTCACCGCCGGCCGTGCCAAGCTGGAAGCTTCCGGCGGAATCAACGAGGGCACCCTGCGCAACATCGCCGAGACCGGCGTCGACTACATCTCCATCGGCACCCTGACCAAGGATGTCAGGGCCGTCGACCTGTCCATGCGCCTCACCCTCTGAACGAATCGCAGGCAATAAAAAGCCCCGCCGAAGCGGGGCTTTTTTATGCGACTGGTGCCGGATAGAGGAATCGAACCCCCGACCTTCTCATTACGAATGAGCTGCTCTACCGACTGAGCTAATCCGGCGGCGCGGAGGAGCCTACCATTAGAGGAACCCAATCACAACGGAAGATGGCTAAATAAGCCACCTTCGATCAGCTTAGTTATCACAACCTTTCGGAGTGAACATCGGATCCTGGGTAGATTTACAAGCCCAGACCCCATCCGCAGTACGATTCAGAGTGATAACTTTAGTAGCATTCTTGGGACTAGAAGTACCAGTCTGGAAGGTAAAGGTAATATCACCCGCACCAGTATCAGCAATCTTTACATCAATCAAGCCCAGCTTGTTGGCATTCGCAGCAACCCCAACATATGTTTCGGTGGCAGTAGATGGATCAGTACCAATTTTAATATTGGTACCAGCAATTCCACGCGACAGAGACTCTTCAACAGTGGTCTTCAGCGGATTGATCGTCGCCAGCGCCGAAGCACCTTCCGAACGCGCCACATAGTTCTGGTACTGGGGAATGGCAATCGCCGCCAGGATACCGATGATCGCAACCACGATCATCAGTTCGATCAAAGTAAAGCCTTTTTGAGCTTTCATGAATCTCTCCGTTGATTATGTATAGGCCTAACGCCTGTACCTCAACAAGCACTTACCATGCCAGATATCAAACCACGCCACGACCAAGGAAATTGGGCTCCTTTCTCGATGAGAGCCAAACTTAAAACGGACAGGATGTGACATTTTTTGACAGCTGGATTTCCTCGATTTGGCAGCCCCTGTCATCTGCGTTATAAGGCACCTCAATAGTCCTTCTGCGATTCCTTCCCCATGAACGACAGCATCCAACTGAGCGGCCTGTCCCGACAGCTCGTCCAAGCCAATCTACTCGACGAAAAGACCGCCCTGCAGGCCCAGGCGCAGGCGCAGCGCAACAAGCTGTCGCTGGTGACGCACCTGGTGCAGAACAAGCTGGTAAGCGGCCTGGCCCTGGCCGAATTATCCGCCGAGCAGTTCGGTATCGCCTACTGCGACCTGAATAGCCTGGACAAGGAAAGCTTTCCGCGGGACGCCATCAGCGAAAAGCTGGTCCGCCAGCACCGGGTCATCCCTTTGTGGCGCCGCGGCAACAAGCTCTTTGTAGGCATCTCCGATCCCGCCAACCACCAGGCCATCAATGATGTCCAGTTCAGCACCGGCCTGACGACCGAAGCGATTCTGGTCGAAGACGACAAGCTTGGCCTGGCCATCGACAAGCTGTTCGAAAGCGCTACCGACGGTCTCGCAGGCCTCGACGATGTCGACCTCGAGGGACTGGATATCGGTAGCGCGGACAAGTCCACCCAAGAGGATGCCAGCGCAGAAGCGGACGACGCACCTGTAGTACGTTTCGTCAACAAGATGCTGCTGGATGCCATCAAGGGCGGCTCTTCCGACCTGCACTTCGAGCCCTACGAGAAGATCTACCGAGTGCGCTTCCGTACCGACGGCATGCTCCACGAAGTGGCCAAGCCGCCGATCCAGTTGGCCAGTCGTATTTCCGCGCGACTCAAGGTGATGGCCGGCCTGGATATCTCCGAACGACGCAAGCCGCAGGACGGACGGATCAAGATGCGCGTGTCGAAGACCAAGTCCATCGACTTCCGCGTCAACACCCTGCCGACCCTGTGGGGCGAGAAGATCGTGATGCGGATCCTCGACTCCTCCAGCGCACAGATGGGCATCGACGCCCTCGGCTACGAGGAGGACCAGAAGGAACTCTACCTGGCCGCACTCAAGCAGCCGCAGGGCATGATCCTGGTCACCGGCCCCACCGGCTCGGGCAAGACGGTATCGCTATACACCGGCCTGAACATCCTGAATACCACCGACATCAACATTTCCACCGCCGAAGACCCGGTGGAGATCAACCTGGAAGGCATCAACCAGGTCAACGTCAATCCGCGCCAGGGCATGGACTTCTCCCAGGCGCTGCGCGCCTTCCTGCGCCAGGACCCGGATGTGATCATGGTCGGCGAGATCCGCGACCTGGAGACCGCCGAGATCGCCATCAAGGCGGCGCAGACCGGGCATATGGTGATGTCCACCCTGCACACCAACAGCGCCGCCGAGACCCTGACCCGGTTGCTGAACATGGGCGTGCCGGCGTTCAACCTGGCGACCTCGGTGAACCTGATCATCGCCCAGCGCCTTGCGCGAAAACTCTGTTCGCACTGCAAGAAAGAGCACGAGGTGCCAAGGGAAACCCTGCTTCACGAGGGCTTCCCGGAAGACAAGATCGGCACCTTCAAGCTTTATTCGCCGGTGGGCTGCGACCATTGCAAGAACGGTTACAAGGGACGTGTCGGTATTTATGAAGTAGTTAAAAACACCCCGGCCCTGCAGCGGATTATCATGGAGGAAGGCAACTCCATCGAGATCGCCGAGCAAGCCCGCAAAGAAGGCTTCAACGATCTGCGCACCTCAGGCCTGCTGAAAGCCATGCAGGGGATCACCAGCCTGGAGGAAGTCAACCGCGTGACCAAGGATTAATCCATGGCGGACAAAGCGTTAAAAACCAGCGTTTTCATCTGGGAGGGCACCGACAAGAAAGGCGCCAAGGTCAAGGGCGAACTGACCGGGCAGAATCCCATGCTGGTGAAGGCCCATCTGCGCAAGCAGGGCATCAATCCGCTCAAGGTACGCAAGAAAGGTATCTCCCTGCTGGGCGCAGGCAAGAAAGTCAAACCCATGGACATCGCCCTGTTCACCCGGCAGATGGCGACCATGATGGGTGCTGGCGTTCCCCTCCTGCAATCGTTCGACATCATCGGCGAAGGCTTCGACAATCCCAACATGCGCAAGCTGGTGGATGAGATCAAGCAGGAAGTGTCCTCGGGCAACAGCCTGGCCAACTCACTGAGAAAGAAACCGCAGTACTTCGACGAACTCTATTGCAACCTGGTCGATGCCGGCGAGCAATCGGGCGCCTTGGAAAACTTGCTGGATAGAGTCGCGACCTACAAGGAAAAAACGGAATCGTTAAAAGCAAAGATCAGGAAGGCGATGACTTATCCTATCGCCGTCATCATCGTTGCCTTAATCGTCTCCGCCATTCTTCTGATCAAGGTCGTCCCGCAGTTCCAATCCGTATTCCAAGGTTTTGGCGCAGAGCTGCCTGCCTTCACTCAAATGGTCGTAAATTTATCCGAGTTCCTACAGGAATGGTGGCTTGCCGTCATCGTTGGCGTGGGGGTGATTGGCTTTACCTTCAAGGAACTGCATAAACGCTCAAAAAAATTCCGCGACACACTCGACAGAACGATCCTCAAACTTCCCATTTTCGGAGGCATCGTCTACAAATCTGCGGTCGCTCGTTATGCACGGACCTTGTCCACGACCTTCGCCGCGGGTGTTCCCCTGGTCGATGCGCTCGACTCCGTCTCCGGAGCGACCGGCAATATCGTGTTCAAGAACGCGGTCAGCAAGATCAAGCAAGACGTTTCCACCGGCATGCAGCTCAACTTCTCCATGCGCACCACCAGCGTCTTTCCCAACATGGCGATCCAGATGACCGCCATCGGCGAGGAGTCCGGTTCGCTCGATGAGATGCTGAGCAAAGTCGCCAGCTACTACGAAGAGGAAGTCGACAACGCCGTGGACAACCTCACCACGCTCATGGAACCGATGATCATGGCCGTTCTCGGCGTACTGGTTGGCGGTCTGATCGTGGCCATGTACCTTCCGATCTTCCAACTCGGCAACGTCGTCGGATAACTGATGCCCCTCCTCGACTACCTGGCCAGCCATCCGCTGGCCTTTGTCTTGTGCGCCATCCTCCTCGGCCTGCTGGTCGGCAGCTTCCTCAACGTCGTCGTGCATCGCCTGCCGAAGATGATGGAGCGCAACTGGAAGGCCGAGGCCCGCGAAGCGCTCGGGCTGGAGCCAGAACCCAAGCAGGCGACCTACAACCTGGTGCTGCCGAGTTCGGCGTGCCCGCACTGCGGCCACGAGATCCGCCCCTGGGAAAACATCCCGCTGGTCAGCTACCTGGCGCTGGGCGGCAAGTGCTCGTCCTGCAAGGCCACCATCGGCAAACGCTACCCCCTGGTGGAACTGGCCACCGCGCTGCTTTCCGGCTACGTCGCCTGGCATTTCGGCTTCACCTGGCAGGCGGGCGCGATGCTCCTGCTGACCTGGGGTCTGCTGGCGATGAGCCTGATCGATGCCGATCACCAACTGCTGCCGGACGTGCTGGTGCTGCCGCTGCTCTGGCTGGGCCTGATCGCCAACCATTTCGGCCTCTTCGCCAGCCTCGACGATGCGCTGTTCGGCGCGGTGTTCGGCTACCTGAGCCTGTGGTCGGTGTTCTGGCTGTTCAAGCTGGTGACCGGCAAGGAGGGCATGGGCTACGGCGACTTCAAGCTGCTGGCCATGCTCGGTGCCTGGGGCGGCTGGCAGATCCTGCCGCTGACCATCCTGCTGTCGTCGCTGGTCGGGGCGATCCTCGGGGTGATCATGCTGCGCCTGCGCAACGCCGAAAGCGGCACGCCGATCCCCTTCGGTCCCTATCTGGCGATTGCCGGGTGGATTGCTTTGCTCTGGGGTGATCAAATAACCCGGACCTATCTGCAATTCGCCGGATTCAAATGACCCAACCCTGGATACTAGGC